>JALZIX010000236.1 GCA_030860025.1 Actinomycetota bacterium | reverse complement strand
CCGTCGTGGGACCGCGGCGCGGGCCGACCGTCGGACATCTCGCTGCCCGTCTTGGAGAAGATGGTGTAAACGAAGTCCTGCGGTAGAGCGAGCCATTGCTGGGCATCGTTCAGCGATGTTCTGGGGCTGAGCGGGCCGTAGCCGTCGTGAGCACCGGCGCCTGGGCTTCCGGGCGCTGCCTCGGCCATTCGCATCGAGACCGCCTGCAGGGCGGTCGCGCCGAGGAGCGCGCCTCCTGCGGTTGCCCCGCCGGCCTTGAGAAAGGAGCGGCGATCGACTGAGGTCATGCGGTGCCTCCAGGTGTGTGCGGAATAGCCACACCTTGCAGATCACCGATGACGGGGCCGTGCTGCTTGAGCGTTCCGGTGGCAAAGTTCTTATGAACCCACGGTGTTGTTCATGCCGCCCATGGAGGAGAACCGCGGGGTCCGGCTCAGGCGACGGTGACGCCGCGCCAGAAGGCGACGTGATCGGTGATGTTGCTGGCCGCTTCCTTGGGATCCGGGTAATACCAAGCTGCGTCGGGGTTCTGCTGACCGTCGACGTTCAGGCTGTAGTACGACGCGGTGCCCTTCCACGGGCAGACGGAGGTGGTGTCGGACGGAACCAGGACGTCTTCGCGAACCGAGGATCGAGGGAAATAGTGATTGCCCTCGACGATCACGGTGTGGTCGCTCTCGGCAATGACCTGGCCGTTCCAGCTCGCTTGAACCATGTCCCCCATTGTGACCCCCGCGCGAGCTGCGCGCACTCTGAGTGCTCTAGGCACGAGGCCCGTTCCGGCGCCATGGCCGGTGCGGGATACTTCCCGAATGCCGATTGCCACGCCTGACCACTACGCCGAGATGATCCGCCGGGCCAAGGACGGGGGCTTCGCCTATCCGGCGATCAACGTCACGTCTTCGGAGACGCTCAACGCCGCACTCAAGGGTTTCGCCGATGCGGGCAGTGACGGGATCGTCCAGGTCTCCACCGGCGGCGCAGAATTCCTGTCCGGCCTCGGGGTCAAAAACATGGTCGTCGGCGCGTCGGCCTTCGCCGAGTTCGCCCGGGTGGTCGCCGCGGAATACCCCGTCCAGATCGCGCTGCACACCGACCACTGCTCTAAGGACAAGCTCGACGCGTACATGCGCCCGCTGGTGGCACTGTCGACCGAACGGGTGAAGAACGGTCAGGAGCCGCTGTTTCAGTCGCACATGTGGGACGGGTCGGCCGTACCGCTCGACGAGAACCTGGACATTGCCGCCGAACTGCTCGAGGAGTGCACCGCGGCCAAGATCATCATCGAGGTGGAGATCGGTGTGGTAGGTGGTGAGGAGGACGGCGTCGTCGGAGAGATGAACGAGAAGCTCTACACGACCGAGGAGGATTACCGGTCCACGGCGGACAAGCTGGGCATCGGCGAGCGGGGGGAGTACCTGCTAGCCGCGACCTTCGGCAATGTGCACGGCGTCTACAAGCCCGGAAACGTCAAGCTGCGCCCGGACATCCTCAAGTCGGGGCAGGACGTCGTGGCTTCCGCCAAGGGGCTCCCGGAGGGGGCCAAGCCGTTCAATCTGGTCTTTCACGGCGGGTCGGGTTCGTCGTTGGAGGAGATCCGCGAGGCGCTGAGCTACGGCGTGGTCAAGATGAACGTCGACACCGATATGCAGTATGCCTTCACCCGGCCGATCGCCGGGCACATGATGAGCAACTACGAGGGCGTTCTGAAGATCGACGGCGAGGTGGGCAACAAGAAGTTGTACGACCCGCGTTCCTACCTCAAGGCAGCCGAGACCTCGATGGCCGCACGAGTGGTCGAGGCGTGCGAGAACCTGCTCTCCGCCGGCACAGCGATGGGCCGCTGACACCGCATCCATATAGGGACATTTCACGTAATAAGTACCCTCAGACGGCCGGCTGAGGGCACATTTCACGTGAAATGTCCCTCGGGACGCGGTCAGCCGAGTCCGGTCAGGAACTCGCGGACTTCCTTCTCGTAGCCGTCCGGGTTGACGTTCCAGGACTTGGTATGAGCCGCACCCTCATAGGTCACCATCGTGACGAGGTCGGGGCGGGCTTTGGCCAGCGCCAGGCCGCGCTCCCAGGGAACAAAGGCGTCTTCAGGCCCGTGAAAGATCAGCATCGGCCTGGTCAGCTCGCCTGCCCGGCGGACCCAGTCGAAGTCGTCGAGTCTGAGCTTCAGCTGGCGCTGCACCATCACCAACCCGAGTTCGGCGGAGGCCCGGGGCAGGCGGTTCACCCGGGCGTTGGCGCGCAACGTGTCTCGCCAATCGATCACGGGGGAGTCGAGGATCAGCGCGATCACCGCGTCGGCGCGGGCCGAGCGGGCCGCGGCCTGCAGCACGATCGCCGCACCCATGGACCAGCCGTAGAGCACCAGTTCGGTCGCGCCGTGGTCGAGTGCGTAAGCAATGGCCGTGTCGATCTCGTGCCATTCGGTCTCGCCAAGGTGGTAGTAGTGATCGTCGGTCGCCGGAGCGCCGACGTCGTTGCGGTACGTGGGGACCAGCGTCGGCAGTCCCAGCCCAGCCAGCGTCGGCAGGATGCGCATGGTCTCCCCGCGACCACCGCCACGGCCGTGGACGGCGATCACCCAGCGGGAGCCACCGTCACCCGGCAACAGCCAGGTCGGGAACAACCCGAGTTCGCCCGGCAGGTTGATCTCCTCGAAGTCGAGCCCGTGCGCCGACCTGGGGTCTCCGAGGTAGGCGTACTGCTCCCAGGTGGTGTCCAACCCGACGGCCAACTCGCCGGTACGGACCTCGAGCAGCTCACGGGTGACCACCTGGTGATTGCGACCGCGGGCCCAGCCACGCTTCGCGTTCCGGTCGGGTGCGTCGTCGATCGCCACGATCGGCCCGACGACCGCCTCGCCGGCTGGTCCGCCGGCGGGGTCGACCCAGCTGAGTCCGTACGTCCCGGGGAGCAGCGAGTTGTCGGTCGCCCCGAGCCGCAGCGTGTCCTCCTGCAGGCCGAGCACCCGTATGTCGTACTCCTTGACCCGTACCACGTTCAGGATGCCGTGGACGAAGTAGCGGGCTAGCGCTGTGGTGCCGGCGGTTAGGGCGGCCAGCAGACCGGCCGTGAGTCGCAACACCCGCCCATCATCCGATATGTGCCTTCGCTCACCATCGGAGGATCTCGGAGTGATCGCGCGATCTTGTGCGTTCACCGAAGTAAGACCCAACGTGAATACCGCCTACGACCGATGACGCGATCCCAGCGCGCACACAGATGAAGTTATGGATTCGAAGCTCTTACACTCACCCAGCCCGCTCGCCACGACCACAAGCGCCGCCGCACCAGAGCCGGACAGCGAAACCGACAAGCCGATCCGCATCCGCCTCGACCTCTCCGTCGCTCAGGTGATCGGCGGCTCGTTAGCCGCAGCCACCGCCGCAGCCCTGTCCTCCGGGCTCGGAGTGGCCGGGACCATCGCCGGGGCGGCCGTGATCAGCATGGTCACCGCCGTGGCAAGCGCGCTATATACGCAGTCTCTGCTCCGGACCCATACGCGCGTACGCGCCGTGACGCAGGTTGCCCGCCGCCGAACGGCTGCCGACGGCACCGATCCACAACCTGCGCAGCGCCAGCCGCCGACTCGGACCCAACTCCGGCCCCGGCGCCTGCTCGCCGGGGGGTTGGTCATCTTCGCCTTGGCCATCGCCGGCATCACCGGATTCGAACTCCTCACCGGACAGCCGCTGTCCGGCGGCGGAACCGGTACGACGCTGGGCGAGTTGGCGGAGGAGGCTTCGAATGCCGGTCCGAGCGGCGCGGACCAGACGCCAGCCGATGTCGTGCCGAACCCAGATGCCGACCCGACTGACAATCCTGCCTCGACCGCGCCAACGAACGATCCCGTGACGACGGCACCCACCCCGCCCGGCCACACCGGCCCGTCTCCCACCGAGCCGACTCCCACGACGCCCACGGTGCCGAGTCCGCCCGGTGGCGGCGTCGCCCCGGCCTGATCGTCAGCCCGATGACCTACGGTCGGTGACATGACCATGCCTGGCAATCTGCTCCCCGGCCCACCGCCGGTGCTCCTGCCCGCCAATACCGAGGCCGATGCGGCAGCCGCCCGTGGCGAGCCGGCCAGTGCTGTGGCTGCGGCCTATCCGGCTTATCCCGCCGCGTGGGCCGCGCTTGCGGTGGAGGCGCTGGCGAACGGACGCACCATGGAGGCCTATGCGTACGGCCGGACCGGTTATCACCGCGGCTTGGACTCGTTGCGCAAGAACGGTTGGAAGGGGTACGGACCTGTGCCCGGCGACCATCCCGGCAATGTCGGCTTCTTGACCTGCGTCGCTGTCCTTGCAGATGCGGCAGCCGAGATCGGTGAGGATGACGAGGCCCGCCGGCTGGCGGACCTCCTCACCGAGTGCGACCCGTCCTTCGACCCAGGAATGCCGGCCTGAAGCCTGACGTGCTGCCCGCACCATGAGCGCGTCCGGGCGGCGAAGCGAGCCGCAGCGCATGCAGCGCCGGTTGATGCTGGCGCTGTTCGCGGTTGCCTTCTCCACCCAGGCACCCTCGCCGGTGCTGTTGTATTACACCGACGACCTGGACTTGAGCGCGCTGGCTCTGACGATCTTCTTCGCCATCTATGCCCTCGGGTTGGTGCCCTCGCTGCTGCTCGGTGGGCCGTACTCCGACCGGCACGGCCGCAAGCGGGTGGTGGTGCCGTTCACTGCGCTGTGCTTGGGCGCGCTCGTGGTTCTGCTTCTCACCGCCGCCCTCGGTGAGCCGACGATCTACCTGGGACGGTTCCTCCAGGGCATCACCAGTGGAGCGGTGTTCACCGTGGGTGTGGTGTGGCTGCGGGAACTCGCCGGCCCCGAGGGCGCCGCTCGCGCGGCCATGCGGGCCAGCGCCGCGATGGCCTCCGGGTTCGCGATCGGCCCGCTGACTTCCGGGTTGCTCGTCCAGTGGGCTCCGCTGCCGAAGATCCTGCCGTTCGTCCTGCCACTGCTGCTGGTGGCGATGGCGTTCTTCCTGACCCGCGGCGTTCCGGAGACCATGACCACGCGCCGGCCGGGACGACTGCAGATCGGGATCCCACCGGGCGCCGGACCCGGTTTCCTCACCTATCTCCTGCCTGCGGGCCTGATCGTCTACACCTACGCCGTCCTGTCACTGACCGTCTTCCCCCTGCTCGTCGCCGAGCAGGGTTTCGGGGCGGTCTTCGCGTTGGTCGGAGTGAGTGCGCTTCTAGTCCAAGGCTCGGCCGCCGTGGCGACGGCACTGGCCCACCGGTGGGGTCCGGGGTTGTCCGGCTGGACCTCGGCACTGCTGGCCGCTGCCGGATGTGTGCTGGGATATCTCGCCGTACAGCCCGGGGGCTGGCCGTGGGTGCTCCCGGCATCCCTGCTGATCGGGATCTCGGAGGGCCTCGCGATCACATCAGGCATCACCGTCGCCGACCACCTGGCGCCACCCCATCGCCGCGGTGGCCTGGTCTCGGTCTTCT
>JALZIX010000233.1 GCA_030860025.1 Actinomycetota bacterium | reverse complement strand
ACGACGTCCAGGATGCCTGGGTCGGGGAGAGCCTGCTCTACGTCCTGCGTGAACGGCTCGGCCTGCCCGGTTCCAAGGGGGCCTGCGAGCAGGGGGAATGCGGCAGTTGCACGGTCTTGCTCGATGGCGCCGCGGTTTGCGCGTGCTTGGTGATGGCGGCCGCTGCCACCGACGCCGACATCCTCACCGTGGAAGGACTGGCCGACCCCGACGGGCTCACCGACGTCCAAGCGGCCTTCCTCGACGAGGGGGCGGTGCAGTGCGGGTTCTGTACGCCGGGGCTGATCGTCGCCGTACATAACTTGCTGGACAACAATCCAACGCCGACTGCGCTCGAGACTCGAGAGGCGTTGTCCGGCAACATCTGCCGCTGCACCGGATACGGACGGATCTTCGCCGCCGTCGACGCGGTTGTCGCGAGTCGATCCGAACAGTCACAGCCATGACCGAGATGTCAGCGGCGACCGCCACTTCCACGTCCACGGCCACCTCGACTGCCACGCAGCTGCGCCCCGGTGAGCTCGGGACCAACGCCGCCCGGCCGGACGGCGTCCCGAAGGTGCAGGGCCGGTTCGCCTTCTCCAACGACCTGTGGGCCGAGGGCATGCTCTGGGGAGCGACGTTGCGCTCTCCACACCCCTACGCGCGGATCCGCTCGATCGACGTCACCGGCGCGTGGAAGATAGCCGGCGTCGAGACGATCCTGACCGCCGAGGACGTACCGGGTCAGGCGACGTACGGACTGATAAGCCAGGACCAGACCGTGTTCGCCTCCGAGTTCGTGCGCTATCGCGGCGAGCCGGTGGCCGCCGTGGCCGCCGATCATCCCGAGACCTGCCGCCGCGCACTTGCTGCCATCCGCGTTGAGTACGAAGTACTCGAACCACTGACCGATCCGGAGGAAGCAGTCGCCGGTACGCGGGATCCGATCCACCCAGACGGCAACCTGATCCGGCATCAACGCATCCTGCGCGGAGATCCGGAGGCGACCGGTCCGATCGTGGTCGAGGGCGCGTACGAGATCGGCATGCAGGACCAGGCCTTCCTCGGCCCGGAAGCCGCGCTGGCCGTGCCCGACGACGATGGCGCCGGACTCGAGCTCTACATCGCCACGCAATGGCTGCACGAGGACCGGAAGCAGGTCGCGGCCTGTCTCGGGATGGCCGAGGAGAAGGTCCGCCTGGTCCTCGGTGGTGTGGGCGGCGCCTTCGGAGCCCGGGAAGACATCAGCCTGCAGGTCCACTGCAGCCTGTTGGCGCTGCGCACCGGGCGGCCGGTCAAGATGCAGTACGGCCGAGAGGAGAGCTTCTACGGCCACGTCCACCGGCACCCGGCCAAGATCTGGATGCGGCACCACGCCAGTGCCGACGGGGAGATCATCAAGATCGAGGCCCGCATGGTCTTTGACGGTGGCGCCTACACATCGACCTCGCCGGCTGTCCTCATCAATGGGATCACGCACGCGCAGGGTCCGTACCGCTGCCCGAACGCAGTCGTCGACGGCTATGCCACCCGTACGAACAACCCGCCGTGCGGGGCGATGCGCGGTTTCGGGGTGGTGCAGGCGTGTTTCGCCCACGAGGGGCAGATGGACAAGTTGGCCGTAGCCGCTGGCCTGACTCCCGTCGAGGTGCGGCTGCGCAACGCCATGCGCACCGGTGACCCCCTGATCACCGGGCAGCCTGTGGACAGCGTCGCGCCCGTGGAGCGCTGCATCCGGGAGACCGATGCGTTACCGATGCCGCCCGATCTCGCGACGGATGCGGATGTTCTCTGCTTGCCGGGCGGGGCTGGCCGGACCGCTGATCGGGGGCACGTCGTACGGGGCGTCGGCTACGGCGTGTCCATCAAGAACCTGATGTATTCCGAGGGTTTCGACGACTACTCCACCGCGCGCTGCATGCTCAACGATGGCGCGGTCACCCTGAAGTTCGCGACCTCTGAGGTCGGCCAGGGATTCGTGATGCTCGCTCAGCAGATCGCTCGGACGATCCTCGGCGTCGACGATGTCATGCTCGACACAATCGACACCCAGATCGGGTCGTCAGGGAGCACGTCGGCCAGCCGGCAGACCTGGATGTCCGGGGGAGCAGTCGACGCGGCCTGTCGAAAGGTCCGCGAATTGCTCTTCGAAGCGGTCGCGGATCGGTACGCGGTGCCGGTGGTGCAACTCGCCATTCAGGGGACCGATGTTGTGGACACGATCGGATCGCTGCGGATTCCGGTGGCGCAGGCATCGGCTGGACTGCAGCTTGACGAAACCGTGGAATACCGGCATCGGGCCACCGAGGATCTGGACGAGAACGGTCAAGGCAACTGCCATGTGGCCTTCGCGTTCGTGGCCCACCGGGCTGTTGTGGACGTCGACCCCGAACTGGGACTGGTCAAGGTAGTCCAGATCGCGACTGCCCAGGACGTCGGCAGAGCGCTCAACCCGCTGTCTGTGGCGGGTCAGATCGAGGGCGGCATCGCCCAGGGACTCGGCCTGGCGGTGATGGAGGAGATCATCGTGACCGACGGGATGGTCCGGAACGCGAGCTTCACCGATTACCTGCTACCCACGGCCTTGGACGCACCTTCAGTCGTCTTCAGCCTGATCGAGGAGCCCGACCCGCACGCACCGCTGGGGGCCAAGGGTGTGGGCGAACCGCCGTGCATCTCCGTGACACCGGCAATCGTCGCCGCCATCCGCGCTGCGACAGGTCGGGACATCCGCCGGGTTCCGGTCCGCCCCCAGGACATCTGCCTCAGCTGAGCTCGAACCTCCGGGACTTTTTGCGTAATAAGACCCCTCAGACGTCCTTCTGGGCGGACATTTCACGTAAAAAGTCCCCTCAGGCTAGGCGCCGTCGAGGAGTTCGGTGATGGGGCCGGGCGGGAGTTCCTCGGCTGAGCCCAACAGCGGCCGGGAGTCGACGAGGGCTCGAGCCTCCTTACCGCTGACCCCGGCGCCTTCGAGAATCAAGAGTGCCTGGGCTGCGGGCAGGGCATCGAACCAGCCGCGGCCCAGCGCCTTCCGCCCCGCGGCAGTGGGCCGCCCCCACAGACGGAGCCTGGCCATGCCGCCGTCGGGATAGATGTCGAGCCGCACCTGAGCCACACCCGGTCCATCGGGCCGAAGCAGGAAACGGTGCGGCGTGTCCGGCTGGAGGTTGGTTCGCGGGAGCACTTCGGCCCAGGAACCAACGTCAGCCGGGTCGGACCCCTCCAGGCAACCGGTCAGGCGGGCCGCGCCGGGGGAGTTCCCGAGAAAGTACGAGGTGTCGAGCTCGGCGACGCTCACAACCCCTGCGCAGGCCAAATCGACTACGACCCAGTCGTTTCCGTCATCGCGGCGGCGCGCGGTCTCCCACCCCTCGCCCATGTTCCGCGCGAGTCCTCGGCCGATCAACTGGTGCGGTGTCCCGTAGAACTCGTTGCTGCATCCAGTGACCCGGCCGCCGTTCTCCAGCGCCGCTAGGTCGAACGGTCCGGCGTCCAGGGGCCGCGGATCCGCGATCGGTACGCCGTGGATGCGCAGCCGAGCCACCCCCCCGTCCGGATGAATGTTGAGCCGGACATGGGTCACTCTCACCGCGCAATCGACGTCGAAGGCATTGGGAGCTCCGCCGCGCAGGTCGACCACTCCCAGGAGCGGGAACCATGTGGCCGCCTCAACCTCGGCAACCGAAGGATGACCGTCGATCGAGGCACCGTCCACTGATGCGAACGGCGGGAAGTTGCCGGTGAACCACCCCGTGTCGATGACTACGCCATAAACGCGTCCCGGCACGCCCAGGCGGATAACTGCCCAATCATGTCCGGGCTCGCGACGCCGTCGGGTCTCCCAGCCGTCGTAGACCTTGCCCTTGTGTCCGAACTCGGCAACTGCGGCGGCCGGCCAGGGGAGGACGAGGTTCTCCTTCTCGGCGAATAACTCGTCGTTGGCGGCAATGACCGAACCGGACAGCGAGCGCGAGGCAAGGTCGGGCAGCGCGGCGAATTTCGCGGCGCCGTCGGTCGAGACGGTCGCGGCCGGCGATGGTGTCGGACCTTCAGTCATGCATCCCCTCGGGTCAGGAGCCGGCCATTCGGTTGCGCGCCGGTTTCGCGGCCGCGTACCCAGCACTGTCGCACGATGCCAGACAACGTCCGTCCTGCGTACGGAGTGAGCGCGTGCCGATGCTCCAGCCGCTCCGGGTCGACGACGAAATGGTCCTCGGGCGCGAAAACGGCGAAGTCCGCGTCGTACCCGGTGGCGATCCGGCCCTTGCGCGTCAGCCCGGCCAGAACCGCAGGACGCTCGGCCATCCACGTGACCACATCGGTCAGTGCCAGCCCGCGCTGTCGAGCACCGGTCCAGACCGCAGACAAGGACAACTGCAACGAGCTGATCCCGCCCCAGGCCGCGCCGAAGTCGCCGGTGTCCAGCCGCTTCAGCGCCGGCGTGGAGGGCGAGTGGTCGGAGACGACGCAGTCGATCTGACCGGCGCGCAGGCCGTCCCAGAGCCGTTCGCGGTTCTCCTCCTCCCGGATCGGTGGGCAGCACTTGAACTGGGTGGCGCCGTCCGACACCTCCTCGGCGGTGAAGCTGAGATAGTGCGGGCAGGTCTCCACAGTGATCCGGACTCCGTCCTGACGAGCCTCGCGCAGCATGCCCAATGCGTCGGCGTTGGCAAGGTGCAGGATGTGCGCTCGCCCACGGGTGTCCTCGGCAGCAGCGATAACGGCGGCAATGGCGTTGTGCTCGGCAGCCCGCGGGCGGGACGCGAGAAACTCCAGATAGTTCGGGCCGCTCGGGGCCGGCGCCTCATCAATCGTGAGTGCATCCTCGGCATGGACGATCAGCAGGCTGTCGAGTTCGGCGACCTCGGCCAGCGCCGAGCGCATGCCGCTGTTGTCCAACGCGGGGAACTCATCGACGCCGGAGTGCAGCAAAAAGCACTTGAAGCCGAATACCCCCGCCTCGTGCAGCGGGTGCAGACGGCCGAGGTTGCTGGGTACTGCGCCGCCCCAGAAACCGACATCGACATGACATTTGCCTTGGGCTGCCACCCGTTTCGAGGCTAGTGCGGTCAAGTCGATGGTCGGCGGGATGCTGTTGAGCGGCATGTCGATGATCGTGGTGATGCCACCGGCTGCCGCCGCCCGGGTTGCGGTCGCAAAGCCCTCCCACTCCGTGCGGCCAGGCTCGTTGACGTGGACATGCGTATCGACCAGCCCCGGCAGCAGGACGACGTCATCGTCCAACTCCACGACGCGATCCGCGGCGACACCTGCGTCGTACGCCGTGATCAGCACGATCCGTCCGTCTCGCACGCCCACGCCCCCCGGCATCTCGGCTGCGGGAGCGCCATCGCGGGCCAGCACCGCCCGCGGAGCCCGGATCAGCAGATCAACATCGGCGGGCATGTGGTGACCCTCCCATCCTGCGCTGAACGCGGCTTGCTCTGGACTTCAGTGCGAGCCACCGGCCTCCAACGCGATGACACCGAGGACGACCAGCACCAAGCCCCCAACTTGAATCGCTGACAGTCCTTCGTCGAACAACGGAATGCTCAGCACGGCAACCGCTGCGACGCCGACGGCGGCCCAGATCCCGTAGGCGATGCCCAGCGGGACGCCGCGGGTGAGAGTCAGGGACAGCAGAAAGAAGGCGACGACGTAGCCCACGACCACGACGAAGGCAAAACCGAGCTTCGAAAAGCCCTCAGAAGCTCGAAGGCTCAAGGTCGCAACCACCTCGCTGGCGATCGCACCGGCCAGAAACACGTAGCCCATGACGGTTCTCCTCAGATTCGTGGCGGGAACCGTTGCAGTATTACGGGTGGTTCGATATCCGTGAGCCGCTCACGTGCTACGCCGTCAGGGCAAGGACAAACGGGAGTACGGCGCACGCCCCGGCGCGGCGGAGCTCTCGTCCGGCCACCGTCACGGTCCACCGAGAGTCGGCGAGATCGTCGACCAGCAGGATCGGCTGGTCGCCGAGTTCGGCGATCCGGGCGGCGAGCTCGGGTCCGACGGTGAGCCGTTCCCAGACCGCGGCCAGGCGGAAGGCACTGTTGCCACCGGGCGCTCCGGTCGGCCCGCCGTGGATCAGGTCCAGTTCGCCGAGGTAGGGCAGTCTTCCCAGCTGACTCAAACCGCGAGCCAGGCCTGCGACCAGTTCGGGCCGGCGGCGCGAAGGTATCGACACAATGGCACCTGGCCTTTGTGCCCAGTCCCAGGCACCGAGAACCTGGGCGCAAGCCCGCAGGAGGGTTTCATCCGGCGGTGCGTCGGGGAACTGGGTGCGCTCGAGCTGGCTTGCCGGCCCGGACCGTACGACATCGTCTGCGGCGTCGGGATCCTCCTCGAGGCCCGGCGGCTCGGCCTCCAGCAGCCCTGGAACCGCCACGTGACCGAGTCCGTCGTCACCGAGCAACGTCCGCAACCGTTGGCCCCAGCCGAGATCGGTCAGCCGGGCAACCGCACGGCCGTTCTCCAGAGCCTCGCCGGGAGCGATCTTTCCGCGTACCTCGACGCCGAGCCGATCGGCGCCGGTGGGCCACTGCGCACGCGGGGTCAGTTCGACTCCCGGGCGGTCCAGACGTTCGGCGGCTGCCGCTGCGGCCGTGGCGGGGATGTCGGTGGGATACCACGCACCGGCGCAGACGTCGCAGCGGCCGCACTCGACAGCGGTCGGGTCATCCAGACACTCCTGCAGGAATGCCATCCGACAGGTGGTCGCCGGCGCATCGGCTGGGCGCGCGTAGACGATCATCGACTGTTGTTCGGCCTGCCGCGTCTTGGCCACCCGTTCGTACCGATCGGCGTCGTACACCCATTCTTGGCCGGTCCCTCGCCACCCGGCGGCGACCCGCTCCACGGCCCCGTCGACGGCCAGGACCTTAAGGAGCAGCTCCAGCCGAGTCCGGCGGATGTTGGCCACGGTCTCCAGGCGCGGAGTGGACCAGGGTTTGTCGGCATCGCGCAAGGCATCAAGGATGGCGGCGGCGTGGTCCTCGCGGGGCATCGACGAGGTGGCAAACCATTGCCAGATTGCCAAGTCCTCCGGGCCGGGCAGGAGCAGCACGTCGGCGCGTTCGACGGCCCGTCCGGCGCGGCCGACCTGCTGGTAGTAGCTGACCGGCGATGACGGTGCGCCGAGATGGATGACGAACCCGAGATCGGGCTTGTCGAAGCCCATGCCCAGTGCGGAAGTCGCAATCAGTGCCTTGACCTCGTTGTCCCTCAGCGCCTCCTCGGCGGAGCGCCGATCGGCGTCGTCGAGGCGGCCGGTGTAGGCCCGCACGTTGTGACCGGCATCCCGCAGGAGTTGCGCGGTCTCCTCGGCCGCGGCCACGGTGAGGGTGTAGACGATTCCGCTGCCCGGAAGGTCAGCCAGATGGGCCGACAGCCACGCCCATCGCGCGCGGTCGGTCGGCAGGCGCAGGACGCCCAGCCGAAGCGAATCCCTGGCCAGCGGGCCGCGCACAGTCGTCACATCCACGCCGCCGGCCCCCAACTGTTCGGCCACATCGGCGACCACGCGTTCGTTCGCGGTCGCCGTGGTGGCCAGTACGGGCGTACCTGCCGGCAACTGGGTGAGCAGGTCGCGGATCCTGCGGTAGTCCGGGCGGAAGTCATGTCCCCAGTCGGAGATGCAATGCGCCTCGTCGACGACCAGCAGACCGCACCTTCGGATCAGCTCGGGCAGCAGTTCCTCGCGAAAACGCGGATTCGTGAGTCGCTCAGGCGAGACCAGCAAGACGTCGACCTGATCGTCGGCCAATCGTTGTGCGACGTCATCCCACTCGGTCGGATTGGCCGAGCTCATCTCCATCGCGCGTACTCCGGCTCGCGCTGCGGCGGCGACCTGATCGCGCATCAACGCGAGCAGTGGCGAGACCAGCAGGGTCGGCCCGCTTCTCCGGGCCCGCAGCAGCGCGGTCGCGACGAAGTAGACGGCCGATTTGCCCCAGCCCGTGCGCTGAACGACCAGCGCTCGGCGCCGACCTTCGACCAGCGCGGCTATCGCCACGTCCTGGCCCTCGCGGAACTCGGCATCGGCCCGCCCGGTCAGCTCGCGCAGGACTCCCAAGGCCTCGGCCGCGAGCTCTGCGCGCGGATCGTCGAGCTCGGCGCGCAAGGGCATGCCATGACAGTAGGCACCACTACCGACGACCGCCCCGGCGACGCCCAGATCCACCCGAGTGAAGGCGTCCTTGAGCCAATAGGTTCGACAGAAGGACACCTTCACTCGGCGGGGAGTGGAGAATCGGAGGTGATGCTGCCCCCGGACAACCACATTCATACCCAGTTCTCCTGGGACACGAGGTCTCGATCGTCGATGATCCGCGCGTGTGAGCGGGCGCTCGAGGTCGGAACTCCGGCGGTCGCCTTCACCGAACACGTCGACTTCACCCAGTGGGGCCCTTCCGACGCACCGATGAACGACGTGGCGCAAGCACGTGCACCGGGCAGCATCCAACCGTTGGACGTCGAGGCGTATGTGGCCTCCATTGCGGAGTGCCGAGAGCGGTTTCGGGATCTTCGAATCCTGTCGGGGATGGAAACCGGCGAACCGCATCTGTTCTCCGGAAGCGTCGCTGAACTACTGAGCCAGGCGACATTCGACCGAGTATTGGGCTCTCTGCACTCGCTGCCCCGCGACGGTCTGCTGGTGGGCGTCGGTTGGTTTCTCTCGGGTGAAACCGCCTACGACGTCGTACGCGACTACTGCGCCGAGATGGTGCGCATGATCGAGGCCAGCGATGTCTTCGAGGTGTTGGCGCACTTCGACTACCCGCGGCGCTACTGGCCTCGTGCGGCCGGCCCGTACGAGGACATGAAGGCCGAGGAGGAGCACCGCGCCGTCTTTCGGGCGCTGGCTGGCTCCGAGCGAGTACTGGAGATCAATACGGCCAGTCCGCTGGTATCCGCGACGGCCATGCGCTGGTGGTACGAGGAGGGCGGCGGCGCGGTGTCCTTCGGCAGTGATGCACACACACCGAACCGGGTGGGGGACGGCTTCGCCTTGGCCGTGGACATCGCGGAGGCCGCGGGCTTCCGGCCGGGAAAGGACCGCTTCGACTTCTGGCGCCGCTGACCCTTGATTCCCCGTGATCTTGACGAAAATGTCGGTTCACGGGCCCCTTTGCGCTGCTGAACCGACATTTTCGTCA
>JALZIX010000214.1 GCA_030860025.1 Actinomycetota bacterium | reverse complement strand
GCCCGAGAAGGGCGACCAGATCCCGGCCGTAGTCCTTGAGGAAGCCGGCCGACTCCGGAGTGCCGTCCCACAGAGTCCCGATGGATAGGCGGAGCTTGTCGATCCAGCTCAAGCCCGCATAGAGCAGACCCAACAGTCCGACAACCCCCACTGTGCTCCGGGAGTCGATGGCGGTGTTCAACGCGTCGATCAGCTGGTCACCGGCAGATCCCGGGACGTACTCCAAGATCCGGGCGATGACATCGTCGAGCAGGTCCGGGCGACCGGCGAGGATGAACCCCAGCACCGACGCGGCCAGCAGCAGCAACGGGAACAGCGCGAGGAAGCCGAAGTAGGTGATGCTTCCGGCGAGGACGTCCGCATTGCGCTCGGTGTAGAGAGTCACGGCTCGCAGGACATGATCAAACCAGCCGTAGCGGCCACGCAACCGCTCCAGGAAGCCGGGCTTGTTCGGTGGGGAGGGCGATGCTGGAGGTAGTGCGGTGGACCGTTCAGCCATCACGTCCGCCGAGTAGGGGGTACTCCGTGGCTGGCACCCAGCGCCCAGACAGGTCCCGCGAGAACGCACAGAACGCATCGACCTCGAGGCGTACGTCGACATCAACGAGGCTCTGATAGGCGAGGTCGAGCATGTCCGGAGCCACGTCATGGGCGATCGTGACGTGCGGGTGGTACGGGTAGTCCAACGGCCGAGCCAGCAGGCCAGAACGAATGTCCTGGGCCAGCAGTTCGCACGAGGAGATGCCTTCAGCCACCGTCACGAAGACGACCTCAGAGATCGGGCGGAACGAGCCCGTGCCGGCCAGGTGTAGTTGGAAGGGTGAGTGCCGAGCGGCCACCGCGCTGAGGTGCAGATGGACCTCGTCCAACTGGGCCCGGCCGACGTCGGTGGGCGGCAGCAAAGTGACATGCGGCGGGATCAGGTGGGCCAGCGGGTCCCCGACCTTCACCCGCCATTCGGTGAGCAGCGCGCCCAGTGGATCCGGTATCGAGATCGCGATCCCGAGCTTCATGTGTGACAGCCCGTCCTGGGATTGCATCCCCATGGTGTCCCCGGCGAGGAACGCGTTGGTGCTCATGGGGTGCGACGCACGGGATGCAGCAGGCCGACCCGAGCCTCAGCTTGGGCCAGCGTCACCGCGGCGACCTCGCCGGCCCGTTCGGCACCTACGGCCAGAATCCGATCGAGCTCGGCCGGGTCGTCGAGCAGTTCCAGGGTGCGTGACCGGATCGGTCCGAGCACTGTCTCGACCACGTCGGCAACGTCGGCCTTGAGGTGGCCGTATCCGGCCCCGGCGTACTGCGCCTCCAGCTTGTCCAGGCTCGTCTCGGTGAGCGCGGAGACGATGACGAGCAGGTTCGAGACTCCCGGCTTGGTCTCCGGGTCGTACACGACTTCGCGGCCGGTATCGGTGACGGCGCTCTTGATCTTCTTCGTGTTGATCGCCGCGTCGTCGAGCAACTCGATCCGGCCCGCGGCAGAGAGGTCACTTTTGCTCATCTGCTTGGCCGGGTTGCCCAGGTCCGCGATCCTGGCAGTTTCCTCGACGATGTAGGGCTCGGGCACCGTGAACGTGTCACCCAGGCGGCTGTTGAAACGTTGCGCAAGGTCACGGGTCAGCTCCAGATGCTGTCGCTGGTCCTCACCGACAGGTACGGCGTCCGCGTGGTAGAGCAGGATGTCGGCCGCTTGCAGGACCGGATAGGTGTACAGCCCGACGGTCACCCTGTCCTCCGCCTTGGCCGACTTCTCTTTGAACTGCACCATGCGACCGGCTTCGCCGTATCCCGTGATGCACTGCAACAACCAGGCAAGCTTGGTGTGTTCTGGCACGTGGCTCTGCACGAACAGGGTGCTGCGCTCCGGGTCGACGCCGATGGCCAGCAGCTGCGCGGCGCTGGCGCGCGTACGGCGGCGCAGGGCCTCAGGCTCGGGCTCGACGGTCAGTGCGTGGAGGTCGACGACGCAGTAGAAGGCGTCATGCGTCTCCTGTAGCGCCACCCAGTGCCGGAGCGCACCGAGGTAGTTGCCCAAGTGGAAGGAGTCGGCTGTCGGCTGGATACCGGACAGCACCCGGGGGCGGCGCATCCGCCCATCCTGTCAACAAGCCGAGG
>JALZIX010000162.1 GCA_030860025.1 Actinomycetota bacterium | reverse complement strand
GTGCGGGAGGGGGGAGTCGAACCCCCACGCCCGAAGGCACCAGATCCTAAGTCTGGCGTGGCTGCCGTTACACCACTCCCGCGCGTATGCAGTCTAGGGACGGCGGCGCGGCCGGGCTCAAGCCAGCGAAGTCTTGGCTGGGGTAAGGCAGGGTCGTGGGGTCAGATGAGCGCATGGCAGGCTTACCGACGTGGCCCGTGACCCGAAGCAGATCCAGGCAGAGATTGATCAAGCGCGGTATGCCCTCGCCGCCACGTTGGACCAGATCGCGTACCGAACAAGCCCCAAGAAAATCAAGGGGGATGCGCAGACCGCGGTCAAGGAATGGATCGCCTCGCCGAGGGGACAGCTGGTCATCCGGGTGGCCGCGGGGCTCGTGGCGCTGCGGGTGACGGTCGGAGTGATCCGCAAGATCCGCAACCGCTAGCAGCGCGACGGTGTTCGGCGGGCGCCCGAAACGGGTCGAGCCGGGCCCGGGCCAGGAATCTGTCTGGGATTACCCACGCCCGCCGTCGATCGAGCTGTCTTCCAGGCGGGTCGTCGTCATCGCCGCCGGCCAGGTAGTGGCCGACAGCACCCGAGCCTGGCGAGTCTGTGAGACCAGTCACCCGCCGGTGTATTACGTGCCCCGCGAGGACATCGCCGCCGCAGTGCTTGTCCGGGTTGTCGGCTCGTCGTACTGCGAGTTCAAGGGAACTGCGACGTACTGGTCGCTGGCCATCGGCTCACAGGTCGAGCCGGAGGTCGCCTGGTCGTACGAGCAGCCAAGTCCCGCGTACGCCGACCTCACCGGCGCCGTGGCGTTTTACCCCGGACGGGTTGACGAGGCAACCGTCGACGGCGAAAAGGTACGACCGCAAGCCGGCGGCTTCTACGGGGGCTGGATCACCGCCGAGGTCGTCGGGCCGTTCAAGGGAGAGCCCGGCAGGTCGGGCTGGTAGGAGCGGGGCGATCGGTGGACATCCTGGTCTGGGTCATCGGCCTGATCAACCTGGCACTTTTCATGCTCATCTTCGTCCCTGTGGCGCAGCGCCTGCTCGGCGTGCGGTTCGGGCTGATCCGGCTGGCAGTGGCCGGTCTGCTCACCCTGGTGTTTCTCCCAGCGCTTGCCGAAGCGATCCTTGGCCCGGTGCCCCTGGGCCTGGGCGCTGGCGTGTCGTTCCTCGCGCTTGTGGTGCTGATCTCGGTCCTGATCGGCCTGGTCTTCCTGGTTGTCGCCGAGGCTGTGGTCCCCACCGGATCGTTGCCTCGGATCCGGAATCTGCGCCGCGACGTGCGCGGCCGGATCGCCCGCACCAGGCGGTACGTGCAGATCCTGCGAATCGCCGTACGGCACGGGCTTGGTCCCTATCTGCGTGGCCGGCGGCGACCGGGCGCGGAGAATCCAGCCGAACAGGCCGCACTGGCAACATCGTTGCGGCTGGCTATGGAAGAGGCCGGCGTCACGTTCGTCAAGCTCGGCCAATTGCTCTCGACGCGCACCGACGTCATCCCGGTGGCCGTCGCCGATGAGCTCAGCCGGCTCCACGACCGGGTCCGACCAGCCGACTGGGTGCACGTCGAACAGGTACTCATTGCCGAACTTGGCCGCGCGCCGGATGACGTCTTTGCCGAGTTCGACCGAACTCCCCTGGCCGCCGCCTCGATCGCGCAGGTGTACGGCGCCCGGCTGCCCGATGGCGAGCGGGTGGTCGTGAAGGTTCAGCGACCCGACATCCGCCCGGTCGTGGAGCGTGACCTCGACATCGTCGCCCGGATCGCGGGCCTCCTGGAGCGAAATACAGATTGGGGTCCGGCGATCGGCACCCGAGCACTGGCTGATGGTTTCGCTCGGAGCATCCAGGAAGAACTCGACTTCCGCGTCGAAGCCGCCAACATGTCAGCGATCGCCGCCGGCGGATCCGCACCCGAAGGCGAGGTGGTCTTTCCGGTACCTCGGTTGACCTACTCCTCGCGGCGGGTCCTGACCATGCAACGCCTGGACGGCATCTCTCTGAGCGACGCCGGGCCGGCGATCAGCGAACGGGGACTCGACCCGGAGGCGCTGGCAGCCGGGCTGTTGACGTGTCTACTCCGTCAGATCGTCCTGGACGGGGTGTTTCATGCCGACCCGCATCCGGGCAATGTCTTGCTGCTCTCGCACGGCCGGCTGGGCCTGTTGGACTTCGGATCGGTGGGTCGACTCGATCCGGTGTTGCGTGAGGCATTGCAGCGCTTCCTCCTGGCGATCGAGCACGCCGACCCGCTGGGTGCGACCGATGCATTGCTGGAGATCGTGGACCGACCCGAGGAGGTCGATCATCAGCGTCTGGAACGAGATGTCGGTCGATTCATGGCCCGTCACCTCGGGCCGGGGTCCCGGGTAAGCGCTGCCATGTTCACCGAGTTGTTCAGGATCGTCGCAGCACACGACCTCGGTGTGCCGCCGGAGGCGGCTGCGGTATTCCGGGCACTCGGCACGCTCGAGGGCACCCTGCGGCTCATTGCACCGCAGTTCGACCTCGTCGCCGAAACCCGGCGCTTCGCGGCTCAGCAGGTGAGCGATCAGCTGGCTCCGGGTCGGTTGCGAGCAACGTTGACCCAGGAATTGGCGACCCTGTTGCCGATGCTTCGTCGGCTACCTCGTCGGCTGGACCGGATAGCGGGCGCGGCCGAACAGGGCAGGCTCGGGATGAACGTGCGCCTGTTCGCCGACGAACGTGACCGCCGAGTCGTCACCGGCCTGCTCCATCAGGTGCTGCTCACCGTCCTCGGTGCCACTGCCGGACTGATGGCCGTGCTGCTCCTCGGTACCGGCGGTGGCCCCGCCGTGACGGCCGCAGTCAGTCTCTATCAGCTATTGGGCTACAACCTGCTCGTGATCAGCGTCGTGCTTGTCCTCAGAGTGCTGATCCTCGTGTTCCGACCCCCGGACTGATCCGCGCTGCTCGGTCAGCCCCAGCCCAGATCGCGGCGGAGGTTGTCGACGTGCCCCTTGGCCTTGACGTTGTAGAAGGCATGTTCGACGGTGCCGTC
>JALZIX010000158.1 GCA_030860025.1 Actinomycetota bacterium | reverse complement strand
CCAGCACCAGCAGGGCGATCTGGGTCGCGGTGTCGAAGCCGAGGCCGAACAGCAACCCAATCGGGTACATGTGCCAGGGCTTGTTGACCCGCCGCATGAGGCGGCTCAACAGGCGTGCCATGAAGCCCCGATTGTTGAGTTGCCGTTCCAACTCCTCCTCATCCAACTCGCCGTACCGCATCTGACGGAACACCTTGGCGATGCCGACCACGGCAACGAGGTTGAGCAATCCGATGAGCACGAGGAACACACCGGCGACCAGGGTGCCGATCAGTCCAAGCGTGCCCTGCAGGGCCGAGCTCTCATCTTGGATCGGACCAACCAGGGCTCGAATGCCGATCGCCAACAGGACGGCCAGCCCGAACACGACACTGGAATGTCCTAGCGAGAACCAGAACCCGACGCCGAGCGCGGGCTTACCCTGACCCACCAGCTTGCGAGTCGTGTTATCGATTGCGGCAATGTGGTCGGCGTCGAAGGCATGCCGTACACCCAGGAAGAATGCGGTGAGCCCGACTCCGACAGTGAACAGCCCGGTCTCGCCGAGGTCGTAATTGCGCGGTGCGATGAAGAGCACCAACACGCCCCATCCGACCACGTTGAGCAGCAGGATGAAGCTGGCCATGCCGGCCAGCGAGAGCTTCTCCGTTCGGTCCCAGCCTCGCTGCGCCCGGGAGGGTGCGACAGCCACAGCCAGGTCAGTCATCTGGGCATTGTTGCTCGACCCAGCGCTTATTGCCAAGTACTTGCAGTAGCCAGATGCCTGCATCAACCGCGTGCGGGTGCCTCACCGGGCGGCACTGTCGCTAACCCAACCGATACGGGATCATGGCGGTTCTTCACCTGGCGGAAACATATTCACCAATGCCGCGTAACACTCGCCAGCGACGGTACGTACCAGGCCCACGCGGGCCTGTTTCAACCATGGCCATTGGGCCGACGAACCATCGGAGGCTGCCTTGATCAACACCGGGGACACTGCCTGGATTCTCACCAGCGCAGCGCTGGTGCTGCTGATGACGCCGGGCCTCGCGCTCTTCTACGGCGGCATGGTGCGCGCCAAGAGCGTCCTGAACATGATGATGATGAGCTTCGGTGCCCTGGCGCTGATCGCTGTGCTCTGGGTTCTCTACGGCTACTCCATGGCCTTCGGGGATGACATCGGTGCTGGGTTGCTCGGCGACCCGTTCCAGTGGCTCGGACTCGAAGGCTTGATGGAGGACACGACCACAGAGGGCGGCGGCCTCCCGGCGATGGCGTTCGTCGGATTCCAAGCTGGCTTCGCCATCATCACCGTTGCCCTGATCTCCGGAGCCATCGCCGACCGCGCGAAGTTCGGCGCCTGGATGATCTTTGCCGGCCTCTGGGCCACGGTGGTGTATTTCCCTGTCGCTCACTGGGTCTTCGACTTCTCCGCGGATGAGCACGTCGGGGGGTGGATCGTCAACAACCTCGGAACGATCGACTTCGCCGGTGGCACGGCGGTGCACATCAACGCCGGGGCGGCAGCACTTGCGCTAGCCATCGTCGTCGGCAAGCGGCGCGGTTTCGGCATCGAGGCCATGCGGCCGCATAACCTGCCGTTGGTGATGATGGGCGCCGGGTTGCTGTGGTTCGGCTGGTTCGGGTTCAACGCGGGCTCCGCGCTCGCGGCCAACAACACTGCCGCGGTCGCCTGGATCAACACCATGGTGGCCACTGCCGCGGCCTGTCTTGGATGGCTGGTGGTCGAGAAACTCCGCGACGGGCACTCCACCTCACTGGGTGGAGCCTCCGGTGTCGTCGCCGGACTCGTTGCGATCACCCCGGCCTGCGCCTCGGTCTCACCACTCGGCGCGATCGCCATCGGTGCTCTGGCCGGTGTGCTCTGCGCTCTGGCGGTCGGCCTGAAGTATCGCTTCGGCTACGACGACTCGCTGGATGTTGTCGGCGTCCACCTGGTCGGTGGTCTCGTCGGCACCATCTCCATCGGCTTCCTGGCCACCGCGGACGCTCCCGCTGGGATCAACGGCCTCGTCTACGGGGGTGGGGCGGACCAACTGTGGCGACAGATAGTCGGCGCGCTGGCCGTCCTCGTCGTGAGCTTTGTGGCTACCTTGATCATCGGATTCATGATCCAGAAGACGATGGGCTTCCGCATCCACGAGGACGACGAGGAGGAGGGCATCGACAATCTGGTCCATGCCGAGACTGGCTACGACTTCAGCGCTCTCGGGGGAGGGGGAGGCGGCGCGAGTCCTCCGCAGCCACTACCGCCGTTGAGGTCGTCCACCTTCACTGTGCCGTCCCGGACCTCGGAAGGGGCCTCCTGATGAAGCTCGTTACCGCCGTCATCAAGCCGTTCAAGCTCGAGGACGTCAAGACTGCGCTGGAACTGCACGGGATCGAGGGGCTCACGGTCAGCGAGGTTCAGGGTTTCGGTCGTCAGCGCGGGCACACCGAGGTCTACCGGGGTGCGGAGTACCAGGTTGACTTCGTGCCGAAGGTCAAGATCGAAGTGTTGGTCGCCGACGAGAACGCAGCAGATGTCGTCGATGCCCTGGTCGAAGCGGCACGGACCGGTCAGATCGGTGACGGAAAGGTCTGGGTGACCGGCATCGAGGACCTCGCGCGGGTGCGCACTGGGGAGCGGGGTTCAGACGCCCTCTGATCCGGTAGTCCCACGTCTCCGCCGACGATGGTGGTGACACCTTCTCCAGCCGCCCCAGCGCCGCTGCGACCTGATGAGGTTGCCGCGGCGCGGGGGCGACGTGAGCGCGCAGAGCTCCTTGATCATTGGCTGTCGGGCCTACTTCCCGAGCGTCCCGGACTTGCCCTGGTTGCGGTCGGCGGCCTCGGGCGCCGGGAGCCTGCACCGTACGGTGACCTGGATCTGATTCTCGTGCACGATGGTCTGCCGGATATCGCCACAGTGGCCAACGGTGTCTGGTATCCGATCTGGGATGCGGGTCTGCGCCTGGACCACTCTGTGCGAACCGTCGATCAGTCCTTGCGAGTCGCGAGCGCCGATGCGGTCGCCGGGCTCGGCCTGCTGGACATCCGCCGGATCGCCGGGGACGCCGACCTGGCCGATCGGCTGAGACGGTCCGCGGCGGCGTCCTGGCGCTCCAAGGCGCGCCGGCTGTTGCCCTTGTTGCGCGAGGAGCGGATCCGCCGGGGCGAACTGGCGGGAGACACCGCCTACCTAGTGGAGCCAGACCTCAAGGACGGACGGGGCGGGATGCGCGACGTGCACGTGCTCCGGGCCCTGGCGGCAGCGCAGCTCTGTGACGAGCCGGGTCCCTCGGTCGAGGCCGCCTACACCCTGCTGCTGGACGCCCGGGACGCGCTGCATCGGACGTCGCAGCGTCGCACCGATGTCCTGGTCCGGCAGGAGCAGATCCCCGTCATGCGGGCTCTCGGGCTGGAAACACCGGACCAGCTGCTCCGGGAGGTTTCCAACGCGGCCCGGGCGATCAGCTTTGCCACTGCTGCCGGCTGGCGCCGGGTGGAATCCGGTTTGGGGGCGGGACGGGGCGGTGGTCTGTTGGGTCGGGGAAAGCCGGCTCGCACGCCGCTGCTGGCCGGGGTCGTGGCACATCTGGGAGAGGTGGTCCTCGCTCGGGACGTCGAGCCCGCGACGGACCCCGTCCTCCCGCTTCGGGTCGCGGTCGCAGCCGCCGAATCCGGTCTTCCGATCTCTCCTGCCACGCTTGGCGTGCTGGTCGAGCGACATCAACCACTCCCGGATCCGTGGCCGGAGGCCGCGCGTTCGTGGTTCGTCCGACTTCTGGCGGCCGGGCATGGCATCGTCGACGTCTTCGAGGCGCTTGACCAGTCAGGGCTGCTGGCGGAGTACCTCCCCGAGTGGCAGCGCATCCGCGGGCTTCCGCAACGACATCCAGCACACCTCTACACGGTGGACAGACATCTCGTTGAAGCGACTGCCGTAGCCGCACAGTTGACCCGCCGGGTACGACGGCCCGACCTGTTGCTGATCGGGGCGCTGTTGCATGACATCGGCAAGGGCGGCGAGCAGGAGCACTGCGCCGAGGGCTCCCAGCTCGCCGATTCGATAGCCCGACGGATCGGCTTCGACGAGGCCGACGTCGCGACGGTCACGCTGATGGTCGGCCAGCATCTCCTGCTGCCACACACGGCGCTGCGCAGAGATCCGTCGGACCTGGCAACGATCGGCCTGATCGCCGACCGGATCGGGAACCGGTTGGACCACCTCGGCCTGCTGCATGCCTTGGCCGAGGCCGACGCCCGCGCCACCGGACCCGGGGTATGGAGCCCTTGGCGAGCCCATGTCATCGCCGATCTGGTGCGGCACGTCGCCGCGGCGCTGGAGCCGGACAGACCAACCACATCGACGGTGGGGTCGGAAGCGAAACACGGCGTCGACAGCGCCTATGAAGGGAAGTTCGTCACGAACCTGACGTTGCAGATGTCCCCTGACTCGGATCCTCGAGTCGACGGTGGCGCACTTCGGGTGGTCATGCGCCCGGATCTGGACGGTTTCGAGGTCGCGGTGGACACCGTGGACCAAGCTGGGCTGCTTTCGCAGATCGCCGGAGTCCTGGCGTTGCATCAACTCGAGATCCGGCACGCGGCGGTGTCGAGCATCGACGGTCTCGTCCACGACGTCTTCGCCGTACGACCGCTGTTTGGGCGTCCTCCGGACCCCAGCCTGCTTGCCGCCGATCTACGCTCCAGCATCGTCGGCACCCTCCCGGTGGGGGAACGGCTCGCGGCCCGCGAGCGTGCCTATTTGCGCGGTTCGCGCGTCGCGCGGCCGAGTCAGGTGATCTGGTACGACGACGCCGCCGCCGAAGCCACCGTCGTCGAAGTACGTGCCGACGACCGAGCCGGCCTGCTGTATTCCCTGACGTCGGTGTTGGACGAGGCGGGCATCGATGTCATTTCCGCCCGCGTCGAGACATTCGGCGCGGATGCAATCGACGTGTTCTACCTCCCGATGGAGGCCACCCTCACCGACGAGCTCCGGCGGCGGCTCACTTCGTTGTTGCAGGCTGCAGCGGACCGACCGTGATGGCCGGTGTCCGCGCGCGGCGCTCATGCAAGGCCAGCAGCGTGACCGAGGCAAGCAAGAGTGCGAAGCCGATCCACTGCGACCCGTCCAGCGAACCGTCGAGCAGGGTCACCCCGATGAACGCGGCGGTCAAGGGAAAGGCCAGTTCGCCCAG
Source organism: Actinomycetota bacterium (assembly GCA_030860025.1). Classification (GTDB taxonomy): domain Bacteria; phylum Actinomycetota; class Actinomycetes; order Mycobacteriales; family Geodermatophilaceae; genus JACCQS01. The sequence continues at coordinate 1,063 of JALZIX010000158.1, read as the reverse complement.
CGTGGCCCGTGCTGCCGCGGTACCGGCCAGACCGCGGTAGTACAGCAGCAGCGCAAGCAGACCGGGGATCAGGGCGAGGAGGACTAGGCCCGGGATATCGGCGACCGCCGGCAGCAGCGGGGCGCCCAAGATCAGCACGATCACGAAGGAGGCGATCAGGCCGAAGAACAAGCGCAGCATCGTCACGTGCGTCGTGGCCATGGCGCTCGCGGCGTACCGGCCGAGCACGGTTCCGCCAGCCCACAGCGTCGCCGCCCCCACCGCGAGTAAACCTGCCTGAGCCTGGCTGAGCGCGATCCCTAGGGGATCAGGAAAGGTGAGCAACCAAGCGCCGAGCAGCGTCGGCACGACGAACAGTGGGAACCGAACGGTGACTCGCTCGCCGAGCAGCAGCGCTGCCAGGACGATGGCGATCACCGGCTGGAGCTTCTGCAGCACCAACGGCGTGACCGGATCCCCGAGGGCGAAGGCGGCGGTGAACAGCGTTGTCGCGACCGCCGATGCACCGATGCCGATGGCGAGGATGGCCAACTGCACTTTGCGAGGAGCAGCGGCGAAGGCGCGCAGCGCCCCGGCCAGCCACGGGAGGACCACCACGCAGATGATGGCGTGCTCGGCGAAAACGATGGTGCTCGGCTCGAGTTCACTGACGAGTGGAACGCGTAGCAGGCCGTCGGTACCCCACAGCGCGGCAGCGACGATGACCAACCAGAGGCGGTCCTTGCGCTGCGGCGCGGCGTCGGCAGGGGGGTGCGACGAGGTATCAGCGACGGTGCTCATCGGCCAAGTCTGTCGCACGGCTCAGTGACACGCCGATGGAGGTGACCGCTGTTACCGGGCAGCTGTGCGACGGTGATATCGGGAGGTCTTCGGCGCTCCCGGAGAGGAAGCTCGTGATGGAGTTGTGCACCGTCGCGTTCGCCGACATTGCCAGCCTTACCTGCCGCAACTGCGCGCGGACGACAGAGTTCGAGCAGCCACCGTGCCCGGACGGTCACGGCTCGGACTGCCCGGAGTGGTACTGCACCGAGTGCGGCGCAGCGACGTTCGTCGGCTGGTCAGC
>JALZIX010000117.1 GCA_030860025.1 Actinomycetota bacterium | reverse complement strand
TCGCGGTTGAACTGCGCCATCTGCTCGATCAGGTAGTGGTCCTGGAGCAGGACCGGTCCCTCAGCGCCGAGAGTCAGCGAGTGCTCGTCGCTTTCGACGGGGATGCCGGCATCAGTCGTGGTCGGTGGGGGTTGGGTGTGCGTCACTGGCGTAACTCCTCTTGTTGTCGGGTTGCGTCCTCGGGACGCCCCTCGTTCTCACATTCGGGGCACAGGCCCCAGAACACGACTTCTGCCTCATCCACAGTGAATCCACGGTCATCGGAGGGCGTCATGCATGGCGCGTCTCCCACCGCACAGTCGACGTCATCGGTGCGCCCACAGATCCGACAGACAACGTGATGGTGGTTGTCGCCCACTCGTCGCTCGAACCGCGCGGGGTGACCCGCCGGCTCGATGCGCCGCAGCAACCCGGCTGTGGTGCAAACTCCCAGGACGTCGTAGACCGCTTGCGTCGACACCGTGCCTAGGCTTTCCCGCACCGCCGCGGCGATCGCGTCGACGGTGGAGTGTGGGTGTTCATCCAGCCACGCGAGTACGGCGCGGCGCGGCGCAGTCACACGCAGGCCCGCCGCACGCAGCGCCCTCAGCGCTGCACCGTCCGCATCCACGACAACAATGGCCACGCCTCGACCCTGCCGGATATTCTGGAATGAGTCAAGTGATGCTTGGCCCGCCGGCAATGCTGTCGGCAGTCGCCAGCAAGCGGTCCTGCGCCGAGACCAACGCGCTCCGGCGAGCCGCCCGCCACTGCCCTGTTGCCTGCACGCGGCGCTCGATCCGGTCGGCATGCTCGCGGACCCGTTTGGGGTCCGCCGAACCGGGTGCCTGGCGGGCCTCGACCAGTGCCTGCGGATCGGCTACAGCCGCCATCGCTCCCTCGGAGATTCGCAGCTCGGACCCGATGATCTCCTTCGCTGCCACATCAAGCGCGTCGGCGGTGATTCGATCAGCCTCGTTCTCGATCGCTGTCGCTACCGCCCGGCCCACGATGCGATACGTGGTTCGGTAGTCCACACCATGGGCCAGCGACAGGTCTTCGGCCAGATCCGCAGCGCCGATGAAGTCCGCCGCGGCTCCTGCGGCAAGGACGGCGGTGTGCACGTGCAAGCCGCGGACGACCGCGGTGCCCAGTCGGATGAGGCGACCCGCCAGTACGAGCGAGCCAGCCACTTCGCCGTAGGTGTACAGCCAGTTGTCCGTCCGCGCCGAGGGTGTTCTCGCTGTCGTAATCAGGCCCGCCAGCCTCCCGGACAGCGTGCTGGCCCCGCCGCGCACAACGGCGAGCGCGTACGGGTTGCGCTTTTGTGGCATGAGCACGCTGGCCCGGCACAGCGATGCGTCCAACTCCACGTAGTTGAAGGCCGGACTGGCAAAGATCTCCAGGTCCTCCGCGATCTGATCCACGGTCAGGACCGCCTGGACACCAGCGAACACCGCGTCGATGGGTGCATCGAGCGACCACATCGCGTCCCGGGTGTTCGCGCCGACCTCGGCGAACCCGAGCAGATCGGCGACCCGCTGCCGGTCGATGGGGATCCTGCTGCCACCGGCACCGCCGGAGCCGCCCGGACAGATGTCGGCCGTCCGGTAGGCCGCCTCGATCCGCTCCAGATGCCGCGTCGCCTGCTCGCCGAATTGGCCCAGATAGTGGCCGAACGTTGAGGGCTGCGCGGGTTGCAGGTACGTGCTGTCGGCCCACAGGGAGTCGGAATGTTCCTGCTGGCGCGCCGCCAGGACCGCGGCGAACGCACCGACGTCTGCGTGCAGATCAAGCAGGAGATCGCGAAGCACCATACGGAAGGCGATCCGGCCGGCTTCCCGGCGGGTCCGGCCGAGGTGCAACCAGCCGGTCACCGAGCCGAGCGTCTTGTCCAGTTCCCGTTCGCGGGCGTTGTAGGCGTCGCCGTACGTCGCGTCGTACGGGAAGTCGGCCGGATCGCTGTCGACGAGTTCGATTAGCCGACGTAGCAGCGGAGTCACGACCCCACCGTCGACCACGCCGGCCTCCACCAGTGAGACCTGATGTGCGAGGTCGGCAAGAGTCAGGCCTCGGTGCAGGAGTGGGGCATCGGCGATCTCAAGCCCGTACCCCGCTTCGACCAGTTCCGGCGCTGGCCCTTCAGTGATCCGACCGTCCGTCCCTAGATAACCCGGTGGTTTCGTCATCGGGCCGCGGGACCGGTGAACAAAGTCGGCGCCCCGCCGCTGACCAGGAACGCCGCTGGCTCGGTGACCTCGCCGGACCTCGCACCATCGATCAACGCCGCCATTGCCTTGGCTCCGAAGACGGGGTCGAGGAACACCATTTCGGTACGGGCGAGAAGGGCCGCGGCTCGATCTCCCTCAGACGAGGCCAGTCCATACCCGGGCCCGATCCACCCATCGCGGATATCGACGGCGATCGCAGGTTTGCCTACCTGGGGCGAGGACACGCCGCCACCGGCCGCGGCGTGTTGGCGCACCTCGTGGGCAAAGGCACCACCCACCATGTCGAGCGCACCGGCTGCGAGCCGACGGACCTGAGCGGTGATGTCGTCCACCGGACGGCTGACGGTCACCCCGACGATCGCGCAGGACGTGGCGCGCAGGGCAGCGCCGGCGACCAGCCCCGCGCAGGTGCCACCGGAGCCCGCAGCAAGCCAAAGCGCGGTGGGCGGATCGGTCAGCGCGGCCAGTTGGGCTGACAGTTCGAAGCTCGCCCGGACGTAACCGAGGGCACCGATCGAGGTGGCGCCGCCCCGGGGCACGACATACGGCCGCCGCCCACGGTCCCGGAGTTCGGTCGCCAGCTCGTCCATTGCACGGTCCACGGAGGACCGTTCGGGGTCGCCGGTGAAGCTGATGGTGGTGCCGATCTGGCGGTGCAGCAGCAGGTTGCCTCGATCGGCCGCGCAGTCGCCGTAGCAGACGACATAGGGGTCCAGCCCGTACCGGGCAGCGGTGAGTGCCGCCAGCATCGTCCAGTTCGACTGCGCTCCTGCTCCAGTCACCAGGCAGTCGCAATCGTCGGCGAGGGCATCGGCCAGCAGGTATTCGAGGGCCCGGACTTTGTTGCCGCCGAGTCCGATCCCGGTCAGATCATCGCGCTTCAGCCATACCGGGATGCCGAGCTCTTCGGACAAACGTGGAGCTAGATGCAACGGGGTCGGCAGCTGGGCGAGCGCGACGCGCCCGACGGCCGCAAGGCCGGAATGCAACTCATCAATGAGAGTCATTTGTAGTTGCCCAATCCCGACAACACTCGGTCGACGAACTGGCCGGCCGGTCCCAGCGCGGCGTTCACGTCCAGGAGTGCCCGCAGCTGCTCGTCGTCGATCACATCGAGTTGCGCGTCGGCACGCAATGCGGTGAAGAAATCATGCCCGGCTTCGATGCCGGACATCGACGCCGCATAAACCACCTCGTGCGCGGTGTGCTTACCGAGCCGGTCGGCCAGGGCTCGCATGACCGGCTCGGACATCAGGTACCCCCGATGTGATGCCAGATTCGCGCGCATCCGCTCCGCATCGATCTCGAGCC
>JALZIX010000054.1 GCA_030860025.1 Actinomycetota bacterium | reverse complement strand
AGTCGAGATCCGAGATGTCGACGGTTATCTCGTAGGGCGGGTGCGACGAACCCGCGACAAGTCGTGTGGGACCCGTTGGCGCGGCCGTTGCCGGCCGAGGGCTAGATGGCCACCGCGACGTTATGCGGGGCCAGACCGGCCCGGCCGCCGTCGTGCGCAGTGGTGACCAGCGGACCGTCGGGGGTGATGGCCACGGTGTGCTCGAAGTGGGCGGCCGTTGAGCCGTCTTTGGTGACCACCGTCCAGCCGTCGTCGAGCTCGACAGTGGCTGGATCGCCGAGGGTGATCATCGGCTCGATGGCAAGGCACAGACCCGGCACGAGCCGCGGCCCCCGACCGGGCCGGCCGAAGTTCAGGACGTGCGGGTCCTGGTGCATCTCCGTGCCGATGCCGTGGCCCCCGTAGTGATCGACGATGCCGTACTGCCGCGAGTGCGACCGTACGGAAGTCTCCACCGCGGAACTGATGTCCGTAAGTCGCCCGCCAGCCAAGGCGCGCGACAGTCCGGCCCACAGCGACGCCTCGGTGACGGCCATCAGTTCGAGGACCTCGGAGCTGACGTCTCCCACTGCGACGGTGATGGCGGAGTCCCCGTGGTAACCGTGATAGATCGCGCCACAGTCCAGCGAGATGACGTCGCCCTCGACGAGGATCCGTCTGCCGCTCGGGATTCCGTGCACGATCTCCTCGTTGAGGGACGCGCAGATCGTCTTCGGGAAGCCGCGGTAGCCGAGGAACGACGGTACGGCGCCGGCGTTCCGGATCACGCGGTCAGCAATGGCATCCAGGTCGCCGGTGCTCACTCCGGGTGCCACTGCCTCGCGCATCGCCTCCAGCGCGTCGGCCACGATCAGCCCGGCCGAGCGCATCAGCGCGATCTCTTGCGGGGTCTTGATCTGAATCATGCGGACTGCGCCTCTCTCAACGCGCGAACGGCACGCATCGTCACCTCTTCGACGGTCCCGACCGCGTCGATGACCGCCAACAGCCCGAGGTCGGCATAGAACCCCACCAACGGCTCGGTCTGTTCGCGATAGACCTCCAACCGTCGACGGATGGTCTCCGGCCGGTCATCGTCGCGCTGCGACAGGCCGCTTCCGCACTCGTCGCACTTATTCTCCACCGAAGTGGGGTCATAGACCACGTGCCAGATCCGACCGCAGCCCTGGCAGGTCCGCCGACCGGAGAGCCGCCGTACGAGCTCGTCGTCGTCGGGTTTCATCTCCAGGACGACGTCGAGGTTCTCGTCCAATTCGGCCAAGGTCCGTTGCAGCTGTTCGGCTTGGACCAAGTTGCGCGGGAAGCCGTCGAGGACGAACCCTGCATGCGCGTCAGGTTTGGCCAGCCGGTCCCGGACCATCGCAACGGTGATCGCGTCCGGCACCAGATCCCCCGCGTTCATGAACCGCTGCGCCTGCATGCCGAGTTCGGTCATCTCGCTGACGTTCTCTCGAAAGATGTCACCGGTGGACACGTGCGGGATCTCCAGGCGCGCGGCGATGAGCTGCGCTTGAGTTCCTTTGCCGGCCCCTGGCGGGCCGACCAGGACGACATGCACTACCGCAAGAACCCTTCGTAGTTGCGCATTCGCAACTGGTTCTCGATCTGCTTCACCGTCTCCAGGCCGACACCGACCATGATCAGCACCGCAGTGCCGCCGAACGGGAAGTTCTGGTTGTTGCCAGTGTCGGTGACAGAGAGCAGCAGGTTGGGCAGTACGGCTACGGTGCCCAGGTACAGCGAACCCGGAAGGGTGATCCGGGACAGAACGAACTGCAGGTATTCAGCAGTCGGCCGTCCGGGTCTGATCCCCGGGATGAAGCCGCCGTAGCGCTTCATGTCATCGGCCCGGTCCTCGGGGTTGAACGTGATCGAGACGTAGAAGTAGGTGAAGAACACGATCAATGCGAAGTACACCCCGATGTGCACCGGCGAGGACTGTTCGATGATGTAGCTCTCGAAGAACCGTCGGATCGGACCTGTCTCGTTGCCCTGGAGCTGGGTGAGCAGTTGCGGCAGGTAGAGCAACGACGACGCGAAGATGACCGGGATGACCCCTGCTTGGTTCACCTTCAAGGGCAGGTACGTCGACGTTCCGCCGTACATTCGCCGCCCGACCATTCGCTTGGCGTACTGCACCGGAATCCTGCGCTGGGCCTGCTCGACGAAGACCACCGAGGTGATCACGACCAGCGCGAGGACGCAGACCAGGAAGAAGACGAAACCGCCACGGTTGGTCAGGATGTTGCCGCCCTCGGCCGGCATCCGGGCTGCGATCGAGGTGAAGATCAGCAACGACATACCGTTGCCGACACCCTTCTCGGTCAGCAGTTCGCCGAACCACATGATCATTCCGGTGCCGGCGGTCATGGTGATGACCAGGATGACCTGGTTGGTGACCGACTGGTCCGGGATGACGTCCAGCGCGCAACCTGGGAACAGCTGTCCGCTCTTGGCCAGCGCGACGACCGCGGTGGACTGCAGGATAGCCAGCGCGATGGTGAGATAGCGGGTGTACTGCGTCAGTTTCTGTTGGCCTGCTTGGCCCTCTTTTTTCAGCTGCTCGAAGCGCGGGATGACCACGACCAACAACTGCACGATGATGCTGGCAGTGATGTAGGGCATGATCCCGAGCGCGAACACCGACAGGCGGAGCAGCGCACCGCCGGAGAACAGGTTGACCAAGGAGTAGATGTCGCGTTGGTCGCCCGCCTCGGCCTGCTCGAGGCAGGTGTTGATCGCGGTGACCGAGACTCCTGGTCCCGGGATCGTGGTGCCGAGCCGATAGATCGCGATGATGAACAGCGAGAAAAGGATCTTCTTGCGTAGATCAGGCGTCCGGAACGCCGCGGCGAACGCCTGAAGCACATGTCCTCCTGAGCAAGCGGATTAGCGATAGTAGCTTTCTGCCCCGTCCGGCCCGAAACGGGCGAGACGGGACCGGTGCGCACTACAACGTGGTCGCGCTGCCTCCGGCAGCGGTGATCTTCTCCTTGGCGCTGGCCGAGAAGGCATGCGCCGTCACTCGCAGCGTCACCGAGCTCAGTTCTCCGGTACCCAGAACCTTGATCGGCTGGTTGGGGCGAACCGCGCCCGCAGCGACGAGTTCGTCGGGCCCGATCTCGCCACCGTCGGGAAACAACGTGGCGAGCCGGTCCAGATTGACGACCTGGAAGGGGATCTTGTTGCGCGGCGTGAAGCCGGAGAGCTTGGGCAGGCGCATGTGCAGCGGAGTCTGGCCGCCCTCGAACCGGGCAGGGATGTTGCGTCGAGCGCCCTGTCCCTTGGTGCCGCGACCGGCAGTCTTGCCCTTGCCTGCCGCACCGCGCCCGACGCGGATCTTCTTCTTGTGCGCACCGGGTGCGGGACGCAGATGGTGCAGCTTGATCGTCATCTCTACTCCACCTCCTCGACCGCGACGAGATGCGGCACGGTAGCCACCATGCCACGGATCTCGGGGCGGTCCTCTTTCACGACCACGTCATGGATGCGCTTGAGTCCGAGTGAGCGCAGGGTTTCCCGTTGGTTGGGCTTGGTCCCGATGCGCGAACCGGTTTGGGTGATCTTGAGCCTGGCCACGCTCATACACCCGCCGCCCGGGCCCGCAGCATCGCGGCCGGAGCCACGTCCTCCAGCGGCAGGCCGCGGCGAGCCGCGATCTCCTCTGGGCGGACCAGCCCGCGAAGCGCAGCGACTGTCGCGTGCACGATGTTGATCGGATTGGACGAACCGAGGCTCTTCGACAGCACGTCGTGGATCCCGGCGCATTCCAGCACCGCGCGAACCGGGCCACCGGCGATCACGCCGGTTCCGGGGCTGGCCGGTTTCAGCAGGACCACGCCGGCGGCGGCCCGGCCCTGGATGGTGTGCGGGATCGTCCCGGCGATGCGCGGGACCTTGAAGAAGCTCTTCTTCGCATCTTCCACACCCTTGGCGATGGCGGCCGGAACTTCCTTCGCCTTGCCGTAGCCGACCCCGACCTGGCCATCGCCGTCACCGACGACGACGAGGGCAGTGAAGCTGAAGCGCCGGCCACCCTTGACGACCTTCGCCACCCGGTTGATCGCTACGACCCGCTCGAGGTGGGTTGACTTCTCAGCTCCGGCCCGACCGCCGTCGCGGCGATCCCGGCGCTCTCCGCCGGTTGCCCCGCGTCGCTGTGGTCCTGGCATCAGAGCACTTCCTTAACGTAGAAATTCATCAGAACTGCAGACCGCCTTCGCGGGCACCGTCGGCAAGCGCGGCGATCCGGCCTGCGTAGGCGTTGCCCCCGCGGTCGAGGACCACCTTCTCGATCCCGGCGGCCTTGGCCCGCTCGGCGATCAGGGCGCCGACCTTGCGGGCCCGGGCACTCTTGTCCCCGCTGGCGTCGTCCAGTCCCATCGTCGAGGCACTGGCCAGGGTCGCACCGGCCAGGTCGTCGACCAACTGCACATGTATGTGCCGCGTCGAACGGTTGACGACCAAGCGCGGACGCTCGGGGGTGCCACTCACCTTCTTGCGCAGCCGGTTGTGTCGGCGAGCACGGGCCAGTCGACGCCTGGTCGAAGCGTCCTTCCCGACGGGCTTGCGCTGCTGACTTTCCTTCTGGGTTGCCATCACTACTTCCCTGTCTTCCCGACCTTGCGCTTCACGTTCTCGCCCGCGTAGCGGACGCCCTTGCCCTTGTACGGCTCGGGCTTGCGCAACTTGCGGATGTTGGCCGCGACCTCGCCCACCTGCTGCTTGTCGATGCCCTGCACGCTGAACCGGGTCGGCGCCTCGACGGTGAAACTGATGCCCTCCGGGGGCCGTACGACAACCGGGTGACTGAAGCCCAGCGCGAATTCCAGGTCCGAGCCGCGGGCCATGACCCGGTAACCGACGCCCACGATCTCGAGGGACTTGGAGTACCCCTCGGTGACACCGATGACCATGTTCGCCACCAGGGTCCGAGACAGCCCGTGCAGTGCCTTCGACTCCCGCTCGTCATCCGGGCGCTGGACCAGGATGTGTCCGTCGTCGGCCCGCTCGACCGTGATCGGCTTGGGGACCGTGTGGCGCAGCGTGCCCTTCGGACCCTTGACCGTGACCGTGCCACCGTCAATGGCGATGTCGACACCGCCGGGGACCGGGACGGGAAGCTTTCCGATGCGAGACATGTTCTCGTTCCTCCCGCTACCAGACGTAGGCGAGGACTTCCCCGCCTACCTTCTGCTTGGTCGCCTGCTTGTCGGTCAGCAGTCCGGTCGAGGTCGAGATGATCGCCACGCCCAGGCCACCGAGGACCTTGGGCAGGGAGGTGGCCTTCGCGTAGACCCGAAGGCCCGGCTTGGAGACCCGACGCAGGCCCGCGATGCTGCGCTCGCGATTGGGCCCGTACTTGAGGTCAATCACCAACTCGCGGCGGGTCGACCCGTCCTGCTCGACCGAGTTGACCTTCCAGCCGGCGATGTAGCCCTGCTGTTCAAGGATCTCAGCGATGTGCGTCTTGATCTTCGAGGACGGCATCGCTGCCGAGTCGTGGTAGGCGCTGTTGGCGTTACGGATACGCGTCAGCATGTCCGCGATTGGGTCAGTCATCATGAGCTTGGTGCCTTTCTCGACCGGTTCCGCGTTTCCGCGGCCTGGCCGAATTCGATGGTGCTCCTAGGTGAGTGATTCACCAGGAGGACTTCGTTATGCCGGGCAGTTCGCCGGCGTGGGCCATCTCGCGCAAGCAAATCCGGCACAGGCCGAACTTGCGGTAGACCGCATGTGGGCGGCCGCACCGCTGGCAGCGCGTGTACCCGCGAACCGCGAACTTCGCCTTGCGATTCGCCTTGTTGACGAGCGCTTTCTTGGCCATTAACTCAGTGCTCCTGAAATCAGTCGGTACGGAACGGGAAGCCGAGCGCCTTCAGCAGCGCCCGCCCCTCGTCGTCATTTCGGGCGGTGGTGACCAGCGTGATGTCCATGCCCCGCTGGCGGTCGATGGAGTCCACGTTGATCTCATGGAACATCGACTGCTCGGTCAGGCCGAAGGTGTAGTTGCCGTGCCCGTCGAACTGGCGCGGCGAGAGTCCCCGGAAGTCCCGGATCCGGGGCAGGGCCAGGCTCAGCAGCCGGTCCAGGAACTCCCACATCCGGTCGCCGCGCAGCGTCACCCGGGCACCGATCGGCATTCCCTCGCGCAGCTTGAACTGGGCGATCGACAGCCGAGCCCGGACGACCTGTGGCTTCTGCCCGGTGATCGCGGTCAGGTCGCGTACCGCGCCATCCATGAGCTTGGCGTCACGGGCGGCCTCACCGACCCCCATGTTGACCGAGATCTTGCTGATCCGCGGAATCTGCATCACGTTGGCCAGCCCGAACTGATCGCGCAGCGCGGGGGCGATCTCTTCGCGATAGCGCGCCTTGAGCCGCGGAAGCTCGCGGGAGCCCTTCGCCGACGTATCCGTTGTCGTACTCATGATTGCCCCGCCTCGTGCGCTCCGCGCACCACTCGCTCCGCTCGATCACTCCGCCTCGTGCGCTGCGCGCACCGGTCGGTCCGCTCCTCGCTCGCTTCGCTCGCTGCGATGCTCCCGACCTCTCGGCGATGCTCGTTCCTCGCTGCGATGCTCACTCGTTCTCGTCTCACGCGTCGATGTCCTTCTTGCCGCGGCGCGAGGTCCGCACCTTGTTGCCGTCCTCGTCATGGCGATAGCCGATCCGGGTCGCAGTTCCGTCGGAGTCGATGACCATCACGTTGGACACGTGGATGGACGCTTCCTGGGTGACGATGCCGCCTTGCTGGGAACCGCGCCGGCTCATGGTCATCTTGGTGTGCTTGTGCATCCGGGCAACACCTTCGACGACTACCTTGTTGCTCTCCGGGAAGGCCGCGATGACCTTGCCCTTGAGGCCCTTGTCCTTGCCCGCCAGAACGACGACCGTGTCGCCCTTCTTGACCTTCATCGGCGGGGCTTTACGCAGTGCAGCCTTGCGCGGCTTTGCTCCTGACATCGCTTACAACACCTCCGGTGCGAGCGAGATGATCCGCATGAACTTCTTGTCCCGCAGCTCGCGGCCGACCGGACCGAAGATGCGGGTGCCCCGCGGGTCCCCGCCGTCACGGATGATCACCGCGGCGTTCTCGTCGAACCGGATGTAGGAACCATCCGGGCGGCGACGTTCCTTGACGGTACGGACGATGACTGCCTTGACGACGTCACCCTTCTTGACGCCGGCACCGGGCAACGCATCCTTGACCGTGGCCACGATGACATCGCCGATTCCGGCGTAGCGCCGACCAGAGCCACCGAGCACCCGGATGCAAAGGATTTCCTTTGCTCCGGTGTTGTCGGCGACTCGTAGTCGCGACTCCTGCTGGATCACGTCACTCTCCTACTACTTCTGGCTACCCAAGCTGGACCGACCTCGGACGAGGTGGACTCAGCGGGCCTTCTCGACGATCTCGACCAGCCGCCACCGCTTGGTGGCGGACCGGGGTCGGGTCTCCATGATGAGCACGCGGTCACCGATGCCGGCGTCGTTGTTCTCATCGTGGGCCTTCAGCTTGCTGGTACGACGAAGAATCTTTCCGTACAGGGCGTGCCGGACCCGGTCCTCGACGGCGACGACGACGGTCTTGTCCATCTTGTCGCTCACCACGAGTCCCACCCGGGTCTTGCGGAAATTCCGGGTGACCGCGCTGGCCTCGGGCTGGCTGCCTGTCTGGCTCACTGCTGAATCCTTTGTCTTGTCACTCATTGGCGGACTTCACCGACTCGGGCGCTCTCTCCAGGCCGAGCTGGCGACCACGCATGATGGTGTAGATCCGGGCGATGTCCCGGCGTACGGCGTTGAGCCGCTGGTTGCTGTCCAGCTGCCCGGTGGCACCCTGGAAGCGCAGGTTGAACAGCTCTTCCTTGGCTTCGCGCAACCGCAGCTCGAGCTCGTCATCGGCCAGCTCACGGAAATCGTTGGCGTTCGTTCCAGCAGCCATCAGACCTCCACCCCCTCGCGGGTCACGAAGCGGCATTTCATGGGCAGCTTGTGGATCGCGCGGCGCATCGCCTCGCGGGCGATGTCCTCCGGTACGCCGGCGAGTTCGAACATCACCCGACCGCGCTTGACGTTGGCGATCCACCACTCGGGCGAGCCCTTACCGGAACCCATCCGGGTCTCGGCGGGCTTCTTGGTCAGCGGACGGTCCGGGTAGATCGTGATCCAGACCTTTCCGCCACGCTTGATGTGCCTGGTCATCGCGATCCGCGCGGACTCGATCTGCCGGTTGGTCACGTAGGCGGACTCGAGCGCCTGGATGCCGAACTCACCGAAGTTGACGCTGGTACCGCCGGAAGCCGCCCCTTTACGGCTGGGGTGATGCTGCTTGCGGTGCTTCACCTTGCGAGGGATCAACATGGATCAACCCTCCGTCTTCTCGGGCTGGGCCGGTGGGGCCGGCTTCGCCTTGGGCGCTGCTGGTCGCGGTCCACCAGGCTTGGGACCGCCTGCCGTCTTCGCCGGCGCGGCGCCAGCTTTGGGAGCCGCTGCCTCGGGTGAGGCTGCCTCGGGTGCCGCGGCCTCAGCAGCCGCGGCCTCGGCAGCCGCGGCCTCAGGAGACGCCGCCTCAGGAGACGCCGCCTCAGGAGTCGCCAGCTCGGGAGCCGCTTCCCCTGCTGGCGCCAAACCGGCTTCGTCACGCTGGGAGTCGATGTCCAGGCTGGGCTCGGCAACCAATTCGGTGGTTGCGGCGTCGTCCTCGACCTGGTCACCCCCGGCTGCGGCACGGCCTGCCTCGGTTCCCGCGGCGGTGGTGCCGGTCGAGCCGGAACGACGCGGGCGTACAGGCCGGTCACGGCGCTGGCCACGGATGGCAGCGGCTTCGGCGGCGTCGCGCTCGGCGCGCGACCCGCTGACGTCACCCTTGTAGATCCAGACCTTGACACCGATCCGGCCGAAGGTCGTCTTGGCTTCATACAGTCCGTAGTCGATGTTGGCGCGCAGCGTGTGCAGCGGAACGCGGCCTTCGCGATAGAACTCCGAGCGGGACATCTCCGCACCGCCCAGTCGACCCGAGCACTGCACCCGGATGCCCTTGACGTTGGGGCTCTTCAGCGCGGACTGCATCGCCTTGCGCATGGCGCGACGGAAACTCACCCGGCTGGACAGCTGCTCGGCCACGCCCTGGGCGACCAACTGAG
>JALZIX010000049.1 GCA_030860025.1 Actinomycetota bacterium | reverse complement strand
TGCCCACGGCACTTGCCTTCGAATCGGTGATGGACGAGTTCACGTTCATCATCGGACCGGTCCTGGTCACGTTCCTCTCCACCACCGGGCACACCACCTCAGGCGTCGTCACCGCCTTCGTTTTGGCCACGGTCGGTTCGTTGCTGTTCGCCGCCCAGCGCAACACCGAGCCGCCGCCCGGCGAGGACCACAGCCGACGCGGCCCCTCGGCGATGCGCGTCCCGGGCCTGCGAGTGCTGTGTGTCGTGGGCTTTGCGATCGGCGGAATCATCGGGGACTTGCAGGTCAGCCTGGTCGCTTTCTCCGATGAGCGCGGCGCCTACTCCCTGTCCGGTGTACTGATCGCTGCGCTTGCCGTCGGCTCGATGACCTCCGGAATGCTCTGGGGCGCGCTGCATTTCCGGAATGAATTGAATTCCCGCCTGGTCAACATCCTCGGCTGCCTGACGCTGCTCAGCCTCCCGCCGGCGCTGATCGGCAACGTCTGGTTGATGGTCATCGCGGTCGGCGCGTTCGGGTTCGCAATGTCGCCCTCGCTGATCACTTCCTTCACCCTGGTGGAGAAGTTGGTGCCCCAGGGGACCGTGACCGAGGGATACACCTGGGTGGGTACCTCCGTCGGTCTGGGCGTAGCCGTCGGCGCAGCCACGTCTGGCCTCCTGGTGGACGTATACGGCGCCAACCAGGCATTCCTCGTGGCGACTGCCCTTGCCTTGCTGGCGGCTTCGACCGTCTTCGCGCTACAGCAGACGCTGGTCGTCGAGCCGGAGTTGGCTGACGAGGACGCGCGCGTCCGGTAAGGACCATTCTCGCTCACGTCCGAGACGTCGAGCGAGTTTCTCAGACCCCATTGATGGACAGGAACCGGTCGATCATGACGTTGACCTGGTCTGGGACCTCGAGTTGGTTGAAGTGTCCGGCGCCAACCGTTTGGCCGATGGTCATGGTTGGGCACGCGCGGCGCAGATCGGCGGCAATGTCGCTGGGCACTGCGGCGCCGATCGACAGCAGCGGTCCGGCGACCGCGCCAAGGGCCGAGGCCCCATCGAACAGCGCGATCGCCCGCAGGAGTGCGGCCGCGATCGCCGGTGGCTGCTGTGGCATCCCGCTGATGATCTCCTCGCGCCGGACGGTGTCGGTGGGCAGGAACAGGCCACTGACGAATCGAGTGCGCCATGACCGGTCGGCGTCGGCCTCGCTCGCATCGGCAGCCCGACCGAAGAAAGCCTTGCCGCGCTCGCTCACGATCGGAGCCGGGTCGACCATGATGGCTGCTCCGGCGCCGCCCCGAGCCGCGCAGCCCAGTGCGACCAAGGCACCGAGGCTGTGCCCGACCACGACCGGCGACTCGCACCCGGCCGCGGCTGCGACAGCGAGCACGTCATCGCAAAGTGTGTCGATGTCGTACACGCCTGGCCCCGGTTCCGGATGATCACTGTCGCCGTGGCCGCGTAGATCTACCGAGACGACAGTGCGGTGCGCGGCGAAGTGGTCGAACTGAGGAGCAAAGTACGAGCGGTTGCAGGCCCAGCCGTGCACCATGACGATCGCCGGGTTTCCACTGCCCGCCGTCTCGTAGGCCAACCGGAGGCCGTTGTGCTCGACGAACATCGTCGTACGCGCAATCGACGGGCCGTTCGTACGCATGCGCTCAGCCTGCCACCGTCCGCCATGCGGCCCGTGTGCCTTGCCGCGGGTGCGGTGCTTAGGTGTGGCCCATGGCGGATTTCGTCGGGGCGGTTGACCAGGGCACGACCAGCACCCGCTTCATGATCTTCGACCACGACGGCAATGTGGTCGGCCGGCATCAGCTCGAACACGAGCAGATCCTGCCGCGGGCCGGCTGGGTCGAGCACAACCCGATCGAGATCTGGGAACGCACGTCGGCGGTCGTCCAGACCGCTTTGCAGAACGCCCACCTCAACCCCTCCGACCTGGTCGCCCTCGGCATCACCAATCAACGGGAGACCACGCTCGTCTGGGATCGGACGACCGGTCGGCCGTACTACAACGCGATCGTCTGGCAGGACACCCGTACCGACCGGATCGCCACCGCGCTCGATCGCGACGGCCGCGGGGACATAATCCGGCGCAAGACCGGTTTGCCGCCCGCCACTTATTTCTCCGGCGGCAAGATCCAGTGGATCCTCGACAACGTCGACGGGGTACGGGAGGCCGCCTCGAGAGGTGAGGCGATCTTCGGCACCACCGACAGTTGGCTGCTGTGGAACCTCACCGGCGGTACGGACGGCGGCGTGCACGTGACCGATGTGACCAACGCGAGCCGAACCATGTTGATGGACCTCGAGACACTGCAGTGGGACGACGAACTGCTCGGGTTCTTCGACATCCCGCGGGAGATGCTTCCGGAGATCCGCCCTAGCTCGGACCCGACGCCGTACGGGGTGACTCTCGAACGTGGGCCACTGGCCGGGAAGGTGCCGCTGACCGGAGACCTCGGCGACCAACAGGCAGCCACTGTCGGCCAGGTGTGCTTCAGTCCCGGCCAGGCCAAGAACACTTACGGCACAGGCAATTTCATTTTGCTCAACACCGGTGAGCAACTGGTCCGGTCCATAGCCGGGCTCCTGACGACCGTCTGTTACCAGTTCGCCGGGGACGACCCGGTGTACGCGCTGGAGGGCTCCATTGCTGTCACCGGATCGGCGGTCCAGTGGTTGCGCGATCAGCTGGGCATCATCAGCGGAGCGAGTGAGAGCGAATCGTTGGCCCGGCAGGTCGAGGACAACGGCGGCGTCTACTTCGTACCGGCCTTCTCCGGGCTGTTCGCGCCGTACTGGCGCTCGGATGCCCGCGGCGCGATCGTCGGGCTGTCGCGCTACAACACCAATGCGCACCTGGCTCGCGCCACGCTGGAGGCGATCTGCTTCCAGAGTCGCGACGTCGCCGAGGCCATGGCCGCCGACTCGGGTGTGCAGCTGGATGTCCTCAAGGTCGACGGCGGCGTCACCACGAACGAGCTGTGCATGCAGATCCAGGCCGACGTTCTCGGCGTGCCGGTGAGCCGGCCGGTGGTTGCCGAGACGACCGCTCTGGGTGCGGCGTACGCGGCGGGCTTGGCCGTCGGGTTCTGGGACGGCACTGACGAACTCAGTGCCAATTGGAACGAAGACAAGCGCTGGGAACCGGCCTGGTCGGAGGACCAGCGTGAGGCTGCCTACGCTCAATGGAAGAAGGCGGTCACCAGGACCCTGGATTGGGTGGATGTCGGCTGACCGCTGGTAAGTGACGGTCGCTGGGAGGTCCGCCGGATGAGACCCACAGCGCTGTCCCCGGAGTTCCGACAGGACTCACTCGATCAGCTGGCCGCCAAGGAGCTCGACGTCCTGGTGATCGGCGGCGGCGTGGTCGGCGCCGGCTGTGCGCTGGATGCCGCCACTCGCGGCCTGAGCGTCGGTCTGGTCGAGGCGCGCGACTTCGCATCCGGTACGTCGAGCCGGTCCAGCAAGTTGATCCATGGCGGTCTGCGGTATCTGGAGATGCTCGACTTCCGGCTGGTCGCCGAGGCATTGGGCGAACGAAGTCTGTTGATGGACCGGCTCGCCCCGCACCTGATCCGCCCGGTGCCGTTCGTCTACCCGCTCAAGCACCGCGTCTGGGAGCGCGTCTATGCCGGGGCCGGGCTGCTGCTTTACGACAGCCTGGGCAGCCTGTCCCGGTGGGCCCGCGGTGTGCCGCGGCACCGGCACCTGACCCGGCGGGGTGCCCGGCGGATCGTTCCGTCGCTGCGCAAGGACGCGTTGATCGGTGCGCTGCAGTACTACGACGCGCAGGTCGACGACGCCCGGCACACGATGTTCGTCTCGCGGACGGCCGCTTCGTACGGCGCGCTGATCGCCTCGCGTGCGCGGGTGATCAAGCTGCTGCGCCAGGGGGAACGGGTCACCGGTGCCGTCATACGCGATCTCGAGTCCGACCGGGAGATCAGCATCAGAGCCCGCCAGGTCGTCAACGCCACCGGGGTCTGGACCGACGAGACGCAGTCGCTGGCCGGCGAGCGCGGGCGGTTCAACGTACGGGCCAGCAAGGGCATCCACCTCGTGGTCCCACGGGATCGGATCCACTCCCAGGCGGGACTGATCCTGCGCACGGAGACGTCCGTTCTGTTCGTCATTCCGTGGGGGCGGCACTGGATCATCGGCACCTCGGACACCGATTGGGCGCTGGACAAGGCTCATCCGGCGGCCAGTGCAAGCGACATCGATTACCTGCTACGGCACGTCAACGAAGTCCTCGTACAACCGCTCACCGAAGCCGATGTCGAAGGTGTGTACGCAGGGCTGCGCCCGCTGCTGTCCGGTGAGTCCGAGGCGACCTCGAAGCTGTCCCGGGAACACGCTGTCGGGCATACGGTTCCGGGACTGGTGGTTGTGGCAGGCGGGAAGTACACGACGTACCGGATCATGGCCAAGGACGCGATCGACGAAGCCGTACACGGGCTAGGCACGGTTCTGGACCGCCGGGTGCCGGATTCGTGTACGGACACAGTGGCGTTGCTGGGTGCCGATGGATACGCGGCACTCTGGAACACCCGCCACGAACTCGCCGCGCGCTCCGGCCTGCATGAGGTGTGGATCGACCACCTGTTGCACCGGTACGGGACGTTGATCTCGGAATTGCTCGAACTGATCGCGGCGGACCCGTCGCTGGGCGAGCCGCTGGGCGGGGCGGACTACCTGCGGGTCGAGGTTGCCTATGCCGCGTCGCACGAGGGCGCCCGACACCTCGACGACGTGCTGACCCGGCGGACTCATATCTCGATCGAGACTTTCGACCGTGGGATTGGCGCCGGTGATGAGGCCGCGGCGCTGTTGGGAGAGGTGCTGGGCTGGAGTCCCGAGCAGGTCCGCATCGAGATCGAGCACTACCGGATGCGCGTGGCCGCCGAACTCGAGAGCCAGCAGATGCCCGACGACGAGACCGCCGACGCCGCGCGGCTGGGCGCCCCGGACGTCGTACCCCTGACGTGACCTGCGGGCACCAACGCCAGACGGCACTTTCTCCGGAGAATGTCGCTTCTGGCCCCGACCAGACCGCACTTTCTCCGGAGAATGTCCCCTCAGGGTGGAGGCTGCGGCGGCACCCGGGAAGGGGCACTCCGGCTAGATTCGGTGGTCATGCGGCCCGAAGACCTCGACCTGCTCGCCATGTGCGGCACGCCGACGCTGCATCCCGACGGGAGGATGGCGGTGGTCCCGGTCATCCGGCCCGACCTGGAAAGCAACGAGTACGTCGGTGGGCTGTGGGCGGTTTCCCTGGATGAATCCCGGCCACCGCGCCGGTTGACCAGAGGCCACCGGGACATTGCCCCGGCGATCAGCCCGGACGGCCGTCTCGTGGCATTCCTGCGGGCGGAGCGGAAGGGCAAGCCGCAGGTGTCCGTCCTCGAACTCGGTGGTGGCGATCCAGTCGTGCTCACTGACGCGCCGTTGGGAGCCGGCGCACCGCAATGGAGCCCGGACTCCCGACGGATCGCGTACTCCGCGCGCGTGCCGGAGCAGGGTCGGTACGGAACGGACGAGGACATCGACGCCGAAGCGGAGGCACCACGGCTGATCACCAAGCTGGCGTACCGCAGCGACGGCGTCGGCTACACCAGGGATCGCCCCAACCACCTGTTCGTCCTCGCCGTACCCGAACTCGACGTCGATCTGCCGCCGACGGGTGATGATCTGCCCGAGGCGAAGCAGATCACCGACGGCGACTGCGATGACGTGGACGTCTCGTGGAGCCCAGACGGCTCGCGGCTGGTCTTCGTCAGCGACCGCGGGCCGGACGGCGCGCCGAGAGAGCGCGAAGACCTCACCTCCGCTGTTTTCACGTGTAAGCCGGACGGCACCGAGGTGACCTTCGTGGCCGGGACGGGTCTTTCGTGCAGTGGTCCGCAGTGGACAGAGGACGCAGAGCTGGTCGTCTTTCTTGCGATGGATGTCGGGGAGAGCGGATTCGACTTCGTCGCCCGGAACACCAGCCTGTACACCGTACCGGCGTCTGCGGCCTTACCCCAGCCGAGTGGGCGGTCAGCGTCGCCCGGCCGCTCCGATTCCGCCGACGGCTCGACATCGCCGCGCTGCCTCACCGACCCGGAGACGATCGATCTCGGTGAGGTCGGCAGTCATCTGTCGGTCAGTGCGCAGGGCGTCATCGTGCAGGACCGACGGCGCGGCGCGGTGCGGCTGTTGGAGATCGATCCGCAGGCTGACCCGGTCAATGCCGACGCTGCCGTCGAACTCGCCGGCGGGCCGGTCTGGCACCGCAGCCACGCCGTGACCCCCTCGGGGGACGCCGTCGTGGCAGTACATGCGGACGCCGAAAGCCCGGGTGAACTGGTGCTGGTCCGTGGTAGGTCCGGTCAGACACCGCGTCGGCTGACCGATGTGAGTCGGCGCCTTCGGGAAAAGGGTCCGCCGCGGCCGATCCTGGAACGGGAGGTCCGGTCCGCGGACGGCTACCCGGTCCACGGTTGGGCGGTGCTGCCCGATCCCGAAGTCCATGGCACGGGCCCGTACCCGGTCCTGCTGAACATCCACGGCGGGCCGTTCGCCTCCTACGTCTCCTCGTACTTCGACGAGGCGCAGGTCTACGCGGGAGCCGGGCACGCGGTCCTGATGTGCAACCCGCGGGGGTCGGCCGGCTACGGGCAGACGCATGGGCTCGCGATCAAGGGCGCCATGGGCGGGGTGGACGCGGATGACATCCTCGCCTTCCTCGACGGTTGCCT
Organism: Actinomycetota bacterium; assembly: GCA_030860025.1. Taxonomy (GTDB): domain Bacteria; phylum Actinomycetota; class Actinomycetes; order Mycobacteriales; family Geodermatophilaceae; genus JACCQS01. The sequence continues at coordinate 5,363 of JALZIX010000049.1, read as the reverse complement.
GGCCAACGCCGAGCTGCGATTGGATGCGGAGCGGGTGGGGGTGATGGGCGGTTCGTACGGCGGCTACATGACCGCATTGCTGACCACCCGGACCGACCGCTTCGCCGCGGCGATCGTCGAGCGCGGCTATCTCGACGGGGAGTCCTTCGTCGGCTCGTCGGACATCGGCTGGTTCTTCCCCGACGAGTACCACGGCACCGACCGGGCGAGCAGTGCGCTGCGCGACCAGACGCCGATGGCCTTCGTGGAAAAGGTCACGACGCCGACGCTGGTCATCCACTCCGAGGCGGACTGGCGGACCCCGATCGAGCAGGGCCAGCGCTGGTTCACCGCGCTGCGCCGCAACGGCGTACGCACCGAACTGCTGGTCTTCCCCGGTGAGGGCCACGAACTGTCCCGGTCGGGCCGCCCGACCCATCGACGTGACCGGTTCACCCACATCCTGCGCTGGTGGTCCGAGCACCTTCCGGTCGAAGGCGAGCACTCCTGAACTTCGATGGCGCCGGATTGCCGAACGATCCGATTTGTCTTCACCGCGCGACTGCCCGCAGTGCCCGGCGAATGTCTCGCTCGAACTCACGACGGCGGCGCATCCGCTCCAGCAGTCCTGGGATCGGCGGAATCAGCGGGCTTGGTGGCTCGGCAATCGACCCGCGGAGAACCTGCAGGCGCTCGCCGTCCCAGCGGCCGGAGGTGATCCGGCGTCCCCAGCGCTCGAGGTCGGGCACCGAGAAGTCGTGCTGCAGCAGCAGGGCAGGTCCAGCAGCCATCGGGGCAAGTCCACCCAGCGAGGTACAAGAGATGTATTCCCCGGACATCCGACTGCCCTGATCCACGTTCACGGCGACGGTGTCAACCGAGACGGTCGCGTCCGGTGATCCCACGACGAGGACCCCGGAACGGTCGGGGTGGGTGCGCTCTCCCACCGGAGATGCGACCAGCGGGTCGAGTACGAGGATCAAGCGCGGCAGGAACCACCAATTCTCTCGGCGAAGCACCAGGCTGTCGGCGAAGCCGCGCGAGGGTGGGTGCTTGTGCAACTCCTGGTCCAGCATCGACTCCTTGAACACAGAGCCGTCGTCGTCGACCAGTAGACGCATCCGGCCGGACCCGACCGCCGGCTCCCAGCCGCGCTGGGCCATCCGCCGATCGCTGAGCACCCAGGCCACCTGCGGGCAGGATGCCAGTTCTCGCGCCTCCGACCATTGTGACCAGTGCAGGGCCAGCGCTGGTCGATTCTCGTGCTCGAGCGGCACGACGGCCAGCGCGCGCGGATCGCCCTGTGCGTCGGACCAGCACACCTCCGCGACGCCCGCGCGCCGGTTGGCCAGGACGAGATCATCGACGGTCTGCATGCGCAGCTCCTTGGAATCTTCTCGCCTTCATTGCCAGCCGCCGTTCCCGCAGGCACTCTAGGCCCACATTGACGGGGTGCCCCGATATGGTGGCCTCCCCACCGACGACCGGAGGCCTCCGTGCCCGCCATTGTCATCGCCCTAGCAGTTGCCGTGGCTTTCTTCCTCGGCTATCGCTTCTACTCCTCGTACCTGGCGCGAAGGGTGTACGCACTCGACCCTGCGTTCGTCACCCCAGCCCACTTCATGGAGGACGGGGTCGACTACGTCCCGACCAACAAGCATGTCCTCTTCGGACACCACTTCACGTCGGTCGCCGGTGCAGCACCCATCGTGGGCCCGGCCATCGCAGTGTTCTGGGGTTGGGGTCCGGCGCTGGCCTGGGTCGTGATCGGCACCATCTTCGCCGCCGGGGTCCATGACTTCGGCGCGCTCGTCGTGTCGGTCCGGCACAAGGCGCAGAACATCGGCTCGCTGGCCAGCACGGTTATCAACAAGCGGTCACGGACCTTGTTCCTGGTGTTGATCTTCTTTCTGCTGACCCTGGTCAACGCCGTCTTCGCTGTCGTCATCGGCAACCTGTTCGTCGCGAACCCGGCCGCCGTGCTGCCGATCCTGTTGGAGATCCCACTGGCCATCTTCATCGGCCAGTACATCTACCGGACCAAGTCGTCTGCGCTGCTGCCTTCGATCGTCGGGGTGTTGCTGCTGTACGCCACGATTCCACTGGGCCAGCTGTGGCCGATCGAGGTCACCGGGATCGCCGAGGCGCTCGGCGTGGACCAGGCACGCAACGTCTGGGTGGTGCTGCTGTTCGCGTACACGTTCGTGGCCTCCCGCATCCCGGTCTGGGTGCTGTTGCAACCCCGTGACTACATCAACTCCCATCAGCTGTTCATCGCACTCGGCGTCATCTTCGCCGGAGTCGCGATCGGCATGAATACGCTGGTCGCGCCGGTCGTCAACGACGTGCCCGACGGTTCTCCGAGTTTCTTCCCATTCCTGTTCATCACCATCGCGTGCGGGGCAATCTCCGGATTCCACAGCCTGGTGTCGTCGGGTACCACCTCGAAACAACTCGACAAGGAGACCGACGCGCGCTACGTCGGCTATATGGGAGCCGTCGGGGAGGGCTCCCTCGCCGTGGGTGCGATTATCGCCACCACCGCCGGTGTCGTTGCGCTGCGGGCGGATTGGGATGCGCTATACGCAGACTTCCCGACTGCTGCCGGGGGAGCCGTCGGCAACTTCATCAACGGTGTGGCGGCGTTCGCCAACAACATCGGGATCCCGTTCGACTGGGCCGTCATCTTCGCCGCCATCGTCGTCATCTCCTTCGCGGCGACCACCATGGACACCGGGGTCCGGCTGCAGCGATACGTCATCCAGGAGATCGGCGTCATCACCGGCATCAAGCCACTGGCCCGCAACCTCACCCTGGCCAGCGCCATCGCGGTGCTCGTGCCGCTGGCCATGGCGTTGCTGCCCGGTGGCGGCGAGGCCGGTTACACCTTCGGTGTGCTCTGGCAGCTGTTCGGCACCACCAATCAACTCACCGCGGGCCTTGCGCTGGCCGTGATCGCGGTCTGGGTGACCAAGCAGGGCCGCAATCCCATCGCCGTGCTCGTGCCGCTGGTCTTCCTTTTGGTGATGACCACCTGGGCTCTCATCCTGAACCTGCGCAACTTCATCCAGCAGGAACAGTGGGTCCTGGCCCCGCTGGACCTGGTGATTTTCGTGATCGCGCTGTGGCTGATCGTCGAGGCATCAATTGCCATGCGCTCTGCGGTCGCGGCGCGTCGGGAGGGGGTCACCGAGCCTACCGCTGATGTGACTGCTGACGGTGACAGCGAGGACTCCCCGGCAGTGCACGACGCGAATGTCGCGCGCGACACGGGCTCGGACTCCGCTGACAGGGGCCCTGACTCCGCCGGACGTCGGACATAGGCATGGCCCATCAGGTCCTCCTGGTCCGGCCGTGGGACCAGCAGATGTCCGGGTCCGGTTGCTGCGGCCGACTCGGCGGCCTGGGCGACGAGTTGGGCAACGAGGAGGACTTTGCCCCACAGCGTTGTGACATGGAGAGCATGGGCGTGGTCTACCGCGCCCTGCGCAGCGCACTGTCCTCAGACGTCGAGATGACGGTGGTCGACCCGCGGAACACGGTGTGGCTCGTACCGTGGTTGCTGCGCAGGGGATGGGCGCGCGGGCTGCGCGGCAAGATGCTGCTGCGCGAGGTCCGGCGCGGTACGTCCACCACTGCGGTTGTGGTCGACGGCAGGACGGTGGCGTGGGGCCAGCTTCCGGGCACCGCGCAGGTGGTGGATCTCGTGCTGGCTGAGCTGTACGGGCCGCAGTTGAGACCGGGTATGTGAGTTCCGTCGTTCCCGGCCGTTCGAAGTTGCTGGATCGGGTGCGCCACCTGGCCGCCGCAGCCGGTTACGGCTGGCGCCGGCTGGAGGCCGGTCATGACGCCCTGTTCGTCCAGCGCTGGCGAGCCGGTGTCGCGCGTGAGCGTCGTCGGCGAGAAGACGAATTGCTCGCCGTTCTGTTCCTGGATTCGGTTGGCGTGGAGAACCCGGCGACGTACTACGCGCTGGACGTCTATCCGGAGCTGTTGGAGTCGTTGCATCGGTGGCACCGCTCGCGAGGCGAGGATCGCTTCGGGGACGGTTTGGGCTGCTGTTGACCCGGCCGATCATTCTCTTCGCCGGTAAGGGCGGCGTCGGCAAGACCACGTTGGCCACCGCCTACGCCGGTGTGCTCGCCAGCCGGGGCCGGCGCACTCTGCTGGTGTCCACCGACCCCGCGCACAGCACGCGCGATCTGCTGGAGGTCGATCTGGGTCCAGAACCACAATCGGTTCCCGCTTCTCCTGGTCTGGATGCTCTGGAATTGGATGCCGAGCACGAGGCCGCCCGGCATGTAGAGCGAGTACTGGCCGACGCCCAAGATGTGGTCAGCCCGGAGGTGCTGCCCGCCGTCGAGCGGCACCTCGCGCTTGCCCTGCATTCGCCGGGGACGTTGGAGGCTGCGACGCTGGACAGGCTCGTCCAGGTGTTGCAGTGGTGTCCGGCGCGTTACGACCACATCGTCGTCGACACGGCCCCGACCGGGCACACCCTGCGGCTGTTGTCCCTGCCCACCGTGTTGGGCCCCTGGCTCGACGGGCTGGTCGAGCAGGGTCGCCGGGTCGCCGCCACAGACCGCATGCTGCGCGGGATGGCCCGGGATGACACCGCCGGGCCTGCCCCGGGGCGCAATCGCCTGGCCGAGCGCCGGGACGGCCTGCGCGAGGCCCGCGGCCGTCTGGTGACCGACGCACTCTTCCACCTGGTGTGTGTTCCTGAGCGCTTGCCGGTGGCCGAGACGGTGCGTGCGGCCGAGGCCCTGCGTGCCGGTGGCATGACCCTGGGTCCGGTCCTGGTCAACCGGCTGGTCCCCGATTCCACCGATGACTTCTTGCGGGCCCGCGGCGTCGAACAGCGCCGAAGATTGAGGGAGTTGCAGGAGGGCGTGGATCTGCCGTTGGTGCAGGTGGCGCACCTGCCCCACGACGCGGTGCGGCCAGAGGACGTGCGAGCGTTGGGCGCGATGCTCGTCGACGGCGGGCTCTGACCTTGTCCGGGTCGGGTTGCCGTGTGTCGCAGTCGGGCGCGACGAAAATCGGTTGACGGGCGGGCAGGGCAGAGTACGGTTCTCGGCTCGTGCCTGCTGAACCGCTTCCCGTGTCAGACGACCCCGACGACCAGACGGGCGACCTCCCAACGTTTTCCGAAGATCCGGTGCTCCGCATCGAACGCGCCCATCTCGAGCGGGCCCGCGAATGTTTGACGCTGATGCGGGTAGACGCGGCAACGCTGAGCGATGTCGGCGGGGATGCCTTTGCCAGCGAGATGCTCGGCCGCTCCAAAGCCATCCGGTTGAAGTCGCTGGCCGACGACGGCCGGACACCGCCGTTCTTCGGCCGTACCGACCGCCTTCGTGATGCCGACGACAGCGCGCCCG
>JALZIX010000095.1 GCA_030860025.1 Actinomycetota bacterium | reverse complement strand
TGATGGACGCCGTGGACGAGAACGTCCCCGAGCCAGTCCGGGAGACCGACAAGCCGTTCCTCATGCCGGTCGAGAACGTCATGACCATCACCGGTCGCGGCACCGTCGTCACCGGCCGGATCGAGCGTGGCAAGGTCAAGGTGCAGGAGGAAGTCGAGATCGTCGGCATCCGCCCCACCTCGAGCAAGACCACGGTCACCGGTGTCGAAATGTTCCGCAAGCTGCTCGACGACGGTCAGGCCGGCGACAACGTCGGACTGCTGTTGCGCGGTACCAAGCGCGAGGACGTCGAGCGCGGTCAGGTCATCGTGAAGCCGGGTTCGATCACTCCGCACACGAACTTCTCGGCGAACGTCTACATCCTGAGCAAGGACGAGGGCGGACGGCACACGCCGTTCTTCAACAACTACCGCCCGCAGTTCTACTTCCGGACCACCGACGTGACCGGCGTCGTGACCCTCCCCGAGGGCACCGAGATGGTCATGCCGGGCGACACCACCGAAATGGACGTCGAGCTGATCCAGCCGATCGCCATGGAGGAGGGCCTGCGTTTCGCCATCCGCGAGGGTGGTCGGACCGTCGGCGCGGGTCGAGTAGTCAAGATCGCCAAGTAGCTCCACCTCCGTACGGGGCGAACGCGCCCCGTACGGAGCCCTTACCAACGAATCAGTAGCGGCAGGAGCAGAGGACACCGATGGCGGGAAACAAGATCCGCATCAGGCTCAAGGCCTATGACCACGAGGCGATCGACGCGTCGGCTCGGCGCATCGTCGACACCGTCACCAAGACCGGTGCCCGGGTCGTGGGTCCTGTGCCGCTGCCGACCGAGAAGAACGTCTACTGCGTCATCCGGAGCCCGCACAAGTACAAGGATTCGCGCGAGCACTTCGAGATGCGTACGCACAAACGACTGATCGACATCCTCGACCCGACGCCGAAGACGGTCGACGCGCTGATGCGCATCGACCTTCCGGCCAGCGTCGACGTCAACATCCAGTAGGGGGTGAGAACGCCATGGATAACAGTGCTGCCCTCAAGGGGATCCTGGGCGAAAAGCTCGGGATGACCCAGATCTTCGACGAGGCCAACCGGATCGTGCCGGTCACCGTCGTGAAGGCCGGGCCATGTGTCGTCACCCAGGTACGCACCCCTGAGCTGGACGGATATTCCGCTGTCCAGCTCGGCTTCGGCGCGATCGACCCGCGTAAGGTCAACAAGCCGGATGCGGGGCACTTCGCCAAGGCGAAGGTCACCCCACGTCGGCACGTCGTCGAACTACGCACCGCCGACGCCGCGGATTACGAGGTCGGCCAGGCGATCACCGCTGAGGTGTTCGAGGCCGGCGGCCGCGTGGATGTCACCGGCACCTCCAAGGGCAAGGGCTTCGCCGGGGTCATGAAGCGGCACGGCTTCCATGGCCTCGGTGCCAGCCACGGTGTCCAGCGCAAGCACCGCTCGCCCGGCTCGATCGGTGGCTGCGCCACCCCGGGTCGCGTGTTCAAGGGCTTGCGCATGGCCGGCCGGATGGGTGGCGAGCGCATTACCACCCAGAGCCTCAAAGTAGTCCGCGTCGACGCCGAGCGTGGCTTGATCCTGATCGAAGGTGCCATCCCCGGTCCGCGTGGCGGGCTGGTCATCGTCCGAAGCGCCACCAAGGGCGCGCCGTCGGCGAACAGTGTGACGGGAGCTGACAGGTGACCGCCAAATCCGCCACTGCAACCGCCTCGAAGTCGCGCGACGCCGGATCAGACGCCGGGTCTCTCGACGTCACCGTCCGCACGCTGGATGGCCGCAAGTCCCGCCGGGTGAGCCTGCCGGCCGAGATCTTCGGTGTGCAGCCCAACATCTCGTTGATGCACCAGGTAGTAGTGGCCCAGCTTGCCGCCAAACGGCAGGGCACCTCCTCGACGAAGACCCGCGGCGAGGTTCGCGGTGGTGGCGCCAAGCCCTACCGCCAGAAGGGCACCGGGCGGGCCCGACAGGGATCGATCCGCGCCCCACAGTTCGAAGGTGGCGGCATCGTCTTCGGACCGACGCCACGCTCCTACGCGCAGCGCACCCCCAAGAAGATGAAGGCGGCGGCGTTGCGCTGTGCCCTCTCTGATCGGGCGGCCAGCGATCGACTCCATGTCGTCACGGGTTTCGTCGAAGGTGATGCGCCGTCCACGAAGTCGGCCCTGGCTGTGCTGTCGGACATCAGTTCGGGCAACCGCGTGCTCGTCGTCGCGCTGCCCGGCGATGACCTCACCCGCCGGTCGTTACGCAATCTCGGGCAGGTGCACCTGATCGCCCCGGGCCAGCTCAACACCCACGACGTCCTGGTCAGCGACGACGTCATCTTCACCGAAGATGCCCTCGAGGTGTTCCTGGCCGGCCCGACCAGGGGCAAGTCAGCCAGCGCTCGCGCTACCGAGGCTGAGGTCACCGAGGCCGATGAAGATCCCGCGGAGAGGGAGGGAGCATCGACCGAGCGCCAGCGAGGGAGGCGCGGACCGACCGGTGCGCGCAGCGCACGACGCGAAGACATTGAGGACGACAAGTGATCCCCGACCATCGCGACGTCCTGCTCGCTCCGGTCATTTCGGAGAAGAGCTACGGCCTGCTCGACCAGAACAAGTACACGTTCCTCGTCCCGCGTACGGCCAACAAGGTCCAGATCCGGATCGCGGTCGAAGAGGTGTTCAACGTCAAAGTGCTCGGGGTCAACACGCTCAACCGGCAGGGCAAGCGCAAGCGCAGCCGGCGCTTCAACATGGGAAAGCGACCTGACACCAAGCGCGCGATCGTCAGCGTTGCTCCCGGTGACCGGATCGAGATCTTCGGGGGCCCGGTCGCTTAGGCGGCCGGAGCGGAAGGGACAAGAGAGCTTCGATGGCTATTCGCAAGTACAAGCCGACCACACCGGGCCGCCGCGGCTCGAGCGTGGCCGACTTCGCTGAAATCACCCGGACCACTCCGGAGAAGTCGCTGGTACGGCCGCTGCACTCCAAGGGCGGCCGTAACGCCCATGGCCGGATCACTGCCCGGCACCAGGGCGGCGGGCACAAGCGGGCCTATCGGCTGATCGACTTCCGCCGTGCCGACAAGGACGGCGTGCCGGCCAAGGTCGCGCACATCGAGTACGACCCCAACCGCACCTCACGCATCGCTCTGCTGCACTACGCCGACGGCGAGAAGCGCTACATCCTGGCTCCGGCGAAACTCAGCCAGGGCGACATCGTGGAGTGCGGCCCCAGGGCTGACATCAAGCCGGGCAACAACCTACCGCTGCGCAACATCCCGGTCGGCACCGTCGTGCATGCGATCGAGCTCCGGCCAGGTGGGGGCGCCAAGGTTGCCCGTTCGGCTGGCTCAAGCGTTCAGCTGGTCGCCAAGGAGGGCAAGCACGCGCAGCTGCGGATGCCCTCCGGGGAGATCCGCAACGTCGACGTCCGCTGCCGGGCAAGCGTGGGCGAGGTCGGCAACGCCGAGCAGTCCAACATCAACTGGGGCAAGGCCGGTCGGATGCGGTGGAAGGGCAAGCGCCCCTCCGTCCGTGGAGTAGCGATGAACCCTGTCGACCATCCGCACGGTGGTGGTGAAGGCAAGACCTCAGGAGGCCGGCACCCGGTCAACCCCCAGGGCAAGCCCGAGGGCCGTACCCGCCGCCGCAAGCCCAGCGACACGATGATCATCCGTCGTCGCCGTACCGGAAAGAAGCGTTAGACATGCCTCGCTCCTTGAAAAAGGGTCCCTTCGTCGACGACCACCTGATCAAGAAGGTGGACGTGCAGAACACCAAGGGCACCAAGAACGTGATCAAGACCTGGTCCCGCCGGTCGACGATCATTCCCGACATGCTCGGCCACACCATCGCGGTGCACGACGGCCGCAAGCACGTCCCGGTCTTCGTGACCGAGGCGATGGTCGGTCACAAGCTCGGGGAGTTCGCGCCCACCCGTACCTTCCGCGGGCACATCCGCGACGACCGCCGAGCCCGGCGAGCCTGAGGAATCGACATGACAACGTCTCCGTACACGGAGGGTGCAACCACCCGGGCGGTTGCGCGCTACGTGCGCGTCACGCCGATGAAGGCACGCCGGGTGGTCGACCTGATCCGTTACAAGCCGGCCGACGAGGCTCTGGCGATGTTGCAGTTCGCGCCGCAGGCCGCCAGCGAGCCGGTGGCCAAGGTGCTGGCCAGCGCCATGGCCAATGCCGAACACAACCTCAAGGTCGAGCCGGACTCACTCATCATCAGCGCTGCGTTCGTCGACGGCGGCCCCACCCTGAAGCGATTCCGCCCGCGCGCCCGTGGTCGGGCCTTCCCGATCCACAAGCGGACCAGCCACATCACGATCGAGGTCAGTTCCATCGCCACCGAAGAGGTCTCTCGTCGTGGCCGGCGAAAGTCCGCCACCAGCACAGGTAATTCGAAGGGGAGGACCCGCTAGTGGGTCAGAAGGTCAACCCACACGGGTTCCGGCTTGGCATCACCACCGAGTACAAGTCTCGGTGGTTTGCCGACAAGCTGTACAAGGAGTACGTCAAGGAAGACGTGGCGATCCGCCAGCTCATGTCCACCGGCATGGAGCGCGCTGGAATCTCCCGCGTCGACATCGAGCGCACCCGCGAGCGGGTCCGGGTGGACATCCACACCGCCCGACCGGGCATCGTCATCGGTCGCCGCGGCGCCGAGGCCGACCGGATCCGCGGTGAACTCGAGAAGCTGACCGGCAAGCAGGTCCAGCTGAACATCCTCGAGGTGAAGAACCCCGAGTCCGACGCTCAGTTGGTCGCCCAGGGCGTGGCCGAGCAGCTGTCCAGCCGGGTGAGTTTCCGTCGCGCCATGCGCAAGGCGATGCAGTCCGCGCTGAAGAGCCCCAACGTCAAGGGCATCCGGGTGCAGTGCTC
>JALZIX010000040.1 GCA_030860025.1 Actinomycetota bacterium | reverse complement strand
GAGCTGACGGCACGATCCAGGGTGTCGATCTTGACACTCTCCAACGAAGCGCCTACGTTCAGTGAACCTGCAGTTACGTTCAGCTGCCAGTCGATGAGTGGCGGCCAGGCGGTCCGACAACACTGCGCACCCTGTTGCGGACGACGAGGAGATCCATTCCGTTGAACGTGCGCCCAGTCAGGGCAGCAGCCCCGACGTAAGCTCTGATCCGCCCAGGACGCCCGCTCGCTCGGGGAGAGCAGCAACAATGGCCGCCAATCCGGCCCGACATATTCCAGTCGACGCACCCAAGGCGACAAGGGGAAGCGCACTGCTGGGACTTCTGGCATTGACCGGCGGACTGCTGGTTGCCGGCTCCCTCACACTATTGACTCCGCCCAACGCCGCCCCGCGATCGGTGTCCTTGGGAGCGGCCATGCCCTACGCGGTCCTGGCCGGCAGGGTACCGAGCCTTGAAGGCCGCTGCTGCGGTACGGGACACGTTGAGGTTCTGTGCACGGAAGGACTGGTTCTCGATCCCTTCGATGTACTTGGAACCGGCACCGGTCCAGGCCAGGTCGACGGTTCCGACATAGGCCCGGATGAATATCGGCGTGGCGCCGCCCGGAAGGTACGGGGCGATGACGTCGAGATAGGGCGTGTAGAGAGCGCCGGTCTTGTCGGCGATGTCCTGCACAACGACCGCATTGATGTAGGCAGACGATGACCTGCCGTGATGGAGTCTGATGTCCTCGAGCCACCGCTTGAGCTTCGCCGGCGAGGTGGACCCCGGCAGCGAGGAAACCTGGATCATCAGGCCCTTCGGCGGCGCGCCCGCGGGGGCCGCGGAAGCAGAGAAACCGCCGATGGTCATCGTCCCGATCATCAAAGCAACGGCGAAGAATAGCGCCGTCTTGCTGACTGACACGGTCGCTCGGTTTCGCATGATGTTTCCTGCAATTGGGTGACGCGGACCAACCGGGTGGTCGCCCGTGCGGGGATGGCTGAAGCTATGTCGCCGCTCACAGTGAGGCTGCAGCTCGTGGTTCGAGGAAGCACTGTCATTGGGGTGGCTTGGAGTGAGCAGTTCGCCACCGCCCGGCAGGTCCAGTCTTCGTTGAATCCGACACTAGGTAGCAGAGTTCGACAGTGATCTCAAGGGGATGTCAGCCAACCGCTTCCGGTAAACTGCATTGCCGGCCGATGACCTCGAGACTTGGTACGAGAGACCTCGAGCATTCGCCGAATCCGGCGCGAATTTTCTCGGATCAGGCCCTGCGGCGGTCGAGCTCTGACGTCTCGCCGGTGGCCCTGTGCATCGCCTCAGCCAGGGCGATCGCCTGCGTACGTGCGTCCTCTGTGATCGAGAGCAGTTTGGCGAGGTTCGAACCCGACCACTCGGCTTGAGCATCAATAGGGGTCGGGGTGCTCTCTTGCGGTGTTTTGCCGGACCGAAGACCGTCGCCTCCGCCGGCCAGTGCACCTGCCTTGGCCCAGCCTCGAATGATCTCTACCAGCTGATCGGCGATGACGGGGAGCAGGTTTGCGATCTTGTGGAGGTGATCGAGCATCTCGCGATGGTCCTCATGTGGGCGCACGCCTGGGGCGTCCAGCGGCGACGGCCCAAGCACATGCCGTAACCCCGCTTGGCATAGGACAACCACCTGACCGACGGCAGTGTTCGGCGTGGGGACTGTGTTGCGACCGTCATCCAGCACCAGCGTGGCCTGACGGAGTGCCTGCCAGGCGAGGTCCGCACGTGGCCAGCGTTCCACCTGGTCTGCCCCCGGCTGAGCACACCCCACGCCGATGATGTACTGACTGGCGGTCTCAGCACCCACCGTGACAGCCCTCATTTGACGCAAGGTGAGGCCGCCTTCATCTCGGGCGGCAGCGATTACCTCGACCAGCGTGGCGGCGGCCTCGGCGGCAACTTGGAGTCCGCTCACCCGCGCGGGCAGGTGGGGCAACGGAATCTCGTACACCACCGCGCGACCTCCCGTCGGCTGCCGACCCTGGGGGTAGGAGCAAGCAGTCGGAATCCGGCCCGTGTGTAAGCATTCAACTACAACATGTGCGTGTCGTTGAGCATTGAACGGCGGAAGTTTGGTGTCGTCGCAGGAACCCGGCCGACAGCCTCGTCGCCGAAACGCAAGGAGACGAGAGTGCTTCAGTTTGTCGTACCAGTGGTTGCCATGGGACGAACACCGCCTCGTCTACCTCGTCGACGGCGACGATGTGGTCCTCCTGCAGGTCCGATCCACTATCGCTGAGCCGCGATGGCGGACGGGAGGGCCACATCTGGGCCACGAAGTACGGCGCTTAACTTGTGCCTGAAAACACGAGTGCGTTCAGGGTCACGCGGACACGCGGAGGATTGACTGTGCGGCTGGTCAGCCACTGGCCGTGATTCACGCCTGCCGGAGCCTCCGGAAGGACTTGTGGGCGCGCAAGGACCTCCAGCGTCTGCCGATTAGCGTTTGACCTCCTGGTGCTCGAGGAACAACTCCACCTCAACACGCGCCTCGACCTGAACCCAGGAACGACCAGCGGCAGGTGGTCGGAGCGAGATCCCTTCGGAAGCACGGGGCGATATATGTCCCCAACGGGGTAGGGCCAGAGGCCCCGGATACCTCCCGTTGCCTGCCAGTGTCGAAAGACTTCGCCGTAGACGACCTTGAACCGATACCCAGGAATGTCGGTCACCATCCCGTACTGATACTAGGCAAATCGGATGACCCTGCCGTTGCCCAGTGTCATTTCCCCGGAGCCCACCGGGTCGCCCAATGTGATCCCGGTGTCCCTCATGAACTGGTCGGCTCGATCCGTGAGGTCACTCATCAACTCGTTCCCCTCAGGGAGTCGATAACTGACGGATCGTAGCCTCGAAAGCGGCCTTCCACTCATAGCGATCGAGGCCACGCGTAGACAGGTACTCTTCGCCGTTCAATCACCTACCGAGATCCTGGCCATGCATGGAACTTCGAGCGGGCGCGACAGTGAGTTCCCCGGTCAGGCGGGCCGCCGCAGCGTTTCACGATCTGACGGGCGCGCAGCCGGTCGGGGTGTGGTGGGCGCCCGGGCGGCTCAATCTCATCGGCGAGCACACCGACTACAACGACGGGTTCGTACTTCCCATGGCGTTGGCGCAAGGGATGGCGGCAGCCGCCCGGCCCCGCGCCGACGGGGTGTTGCGAGTGCGCTCGCTGCAGACCGGCGAGACGGTGATACATCAGCTGCCTGAGGTCGGACCGGACAGCGTCACGGGCTGGTCCGCCTATGTCGCCGGCGTTGGTTGGGCTCTTCAGCAGGCGGGGCACGACATTCCCGGCCTCGATCTCGTGCTCGACGGTGACGTGCCAATAGGCGGGGGCCTCTCCTCGTCGGCGGCGCTCGAGTGCTCTGTGGCGATGGCTTGGCGCGACCTCGCCGGGCTCGACATCTCGCTCAACGACGTCGCCGGCATCGCGCGCCGGGCCGAGAATGATGTGGTTGGCGCCCCGACGGGGCTGATGGACCAGATGGCGTCCCTGCACGGCCGGGCGGGGCACCTCGTGTTCCTGGACACCCGCTCGATGGCGGTCGAGCACGTGCCCTTCGATCCATCCGTTCTTGCCCTCGCCTTACTGGTTGTCAACACGAACACCCCGCACGCCCTGGTCGACGGCGAGTACGCAGAACGGCACCGCTCCTGCACCGAGGGTGCTCGGCGGCTGGGCGTCGAAGCCCTCCGCGACATATCCGTCGCCGATCTAGGCGGCGCGCGGGAGAGGCTGGGTGAGGAACTGTTGTATCGCCGGGTTCGCCATGTGGTCACCGAGAACGCGCGTGTTCTCGACGTCGTCGGGCTTCTCCGCGCCGGTGCCGACCCGCGCCGCGTAGGAGTTGCACTCACTGCCTCACACGCATCGATGCGCGACGATTTCCAGATCACCGTCCCTCAGGTCGATTCCGCGGTTGACGCGGCGCTGGCCGCTGGAGCGCATGGGGCGAGGATGACCGGCGGCGGCTTCGGCGGCTGCGTGCTAGCCCTCGTTGAGGCCGACGCCGTCGAGACCGTCATCCGCGCCATCGAGCGCGCCCAGAATGATGCGGGCTTCACGGCGCCGTCAGCCTTTGTGGCTCAGCCCTCCGACGGAGCAGCCCAGCGCGCCTGAAATACCCCGGTCCGATCCTTTTGGTGCGTCCGGCACATGGTGCCCTCGGCAGGATTCGAACCTGCGACACGCGGTTTAGGAAACCACTGCTCTATCCCCTGAGCTACGAGGGCTGACCTGAGCTTTGCCTTCGGACTCGGTCACATTCTACGGTGAGCGCAATCCACGATAAACGCTAACTGTGGCCGCCGGGTGGCTAGCTGCGGTCGGGGTCACGTCCCGCGGCGTGGTGTGTGAGCTGATCTCCGCGTGAACTTTGGGTGGACTCTATGCGGTGATCGCGGTCACGGGCATCTCCTCGGGTTCGGTGGGTTCGATCACTGTCAGCCGGGATTTGGCTAGGACGTCGAGGCCGATGTAGCGGCGCATCTCGGTCCATTCGTCGTGTTGTTCGGCCAGGACGGCGCCGACGAGTCGGATCAGGGCGTCGCGGTCGGGGAAGATGCCGACGACGTCGGTGCGGCGGCGGATCTCGCGGTTTGAGCCGCTCTTAGGGGTTGTTGGACCAGATCTGGCGCCAGATGGCTTTCGGGAAGCCGGTGAAGGCGAGGATGTCGGCCCGGGCGGCGGTCGAGGTGTTCGGCCACGGCCGGCAACTTGTCGGTCAGGGCGTCCAGGACCAGCTGGTCAGTTTTCGGTTGCCGTTGACATCCGGCGACTGCCGGGCCGAAGGGATTGGCGAGCATCACGTCGTCGCGGCGTGAATACAACGCTTCACCGGTCCGGGATCGCCTCGAGCGACCGCGTTCGCGGCCTGATGCATTTGTTGACCGCGTCCTCGAGGTTCGTCATGACCGCCTCCGTGCGAGAGGCCAAGCGTAGGCAGAGGGCAAGCGACAAGCAACGCTCGCGATGCCCTGAGAGCAGCGACTCGATGTCCTTCGCAGTCTGGGAAATCAGCGCCAGAACTGGGGGTCCCTAAGCCCGCCTTCAGGGCCAACGTTGCCTGACACGGCACTAGTCACCTAGTCGCTTTCCGCTGCTAACCGCTGCTGACGAGGCGGTTCACTCGCCGTAGAGCCGCGGCCTCATCGAGCCGATCAGCGGAAACGCCTTGACGCCGCGATGGAGTACCAGCCCGCCGCCGATGCTCATCGGGCCGAGCCTTCTATTTACCGTCCGCAGCGTCTCTGTAATACGCCGATGGGGGTGGCCCCCCGGCGCGGCGCGGCACGCGCTGTTCCGCTGGGACTACTACGCGGGGATGCGCTGTCGTACGGTCGCCGCGTGGGCGCTGCTTGGACCGCCGTACGCCCGCTGGCGGCCGCCCTGTTCGTGCGCCCGGGCCGGCCTCGCCGTCCGCCGCTGTTAGACGTGGTCTTGGCCGGCGCCTTCGTCGCGTTGACAGTCGCCGAAGCCGTGGTCGTGGCCGACTCGGCGCAGGCGATAAGGCTGTGGGTCCTCGCCGTACCGGCCCTGGCCAGCCTGGCCCTTCGCCGGCAGTACCCGCTCCTGGTCGCCTGCCTGGTCACGAATGTCAATTTCCTAATCAACACCGACAACGAGTTCACCACGGTGCTCAGCCTCGTACTCGCGGCCTTCACCGTCGGTCATGAGACACGTCCTCCGCGGAGCTACTTCGGTCTGGCCCTGGTGCTCCTGCCCTTCCTCGGGAACGTCGCGCGCACCCAGCTCGTGCCCAGCGACGTTGCGGCGGCGTTGGTGTTCCTCGTCCTCCCATGGGCGGTCGGGGTCCAAACGCGCATGCGTGGGGACCAGGCCGAGGCGGCGGAATCGCGCGCCGCCACGCTCGAGCGGGAGCAGGAGCTGCATGCGGCCCTGGTGGCGGCCGCCGAGCGCACCCGCATCGCACGCGAACTGCACGACATCGTGTCCCACTCGATCAGCGTGGTGACCATCCAGGTTCAAGCCATACGTCGGCGGCTCGGCCCCGACAACGAGGCGGAGGCCGCGGATCTCGCCCAGGTAGAGGCGACCGCCCGTCAGGCCCTCAACGAGATGCGGCGGTTGGTTGGCGTGCTCCGGGCTGAAGGCGAACAGCCAGCACTGGAACCGCAGCCAGGTCTGGCCCAGCTCGACGCGCTGGTCGATCGGGCCCGAGGAGATGGCATGGACGTGCGGCTAGTCCTCGAGGGCGCCCCTCAGCCCTTGCCGCCTGGCGTCGATCTCGCGGCGTACCGGATCGCCCAGGAAGGGCTGACGAACGCGCTTCGGCACTCCGGCGCCACCGAGGTGACCGTGGCGGTGCGACACCAGCCCGACGTGCTTCAAGTGGAGGTTTGCGACAACGGCCGTGGCCTGCAACGCACCGAGAACCCGGGCCACGGTCTGGT
This sequence comes from Actinomycetota bacterium, assembly GCA_030860025.1. GTDB lineage: Bacteria > Actinomycetota > Actinomycetes > Mycobacteriales > Geodermatophilaceae > JACCQS01. The sequence continues at coordinate 7,386 of JALZIX010000040.1, read as the reverse complement.
CGGCGTCCGGGAGCGCGTGGCTCTCTACGGCGGCACGATCGACGTCTCCAACGGGTCAGACAGCGGTGTGAAGCTCACCGCAAGGCTCCCGACGGGACGGCCCACTTGAGTGCGCCGATCCGGGTCGCCATCGTGGACGACCAGGGCATGGTGCGGGCCGGTTTCGCCTCGCTCCTCGCCGTCGAGCCCGACATCGAGGTCATCGGCGCAGCGGCGGACGGTGAAGCGGCGGTCGAGCTCGTGAGCCGGCTGAAGCCCGATGTGACGCTCATGGACATCCGGATGCCGCTCCTGGACGGGATCTCCGCGACGCGACGCCTCGTCGAGGCGGGGGTGGCGACGAAGATCCTAATCCTCACCACCTTTGACTTCGACGAGCACGTCTTCGAAGCCCTACGGGCCGGCGCGTCTGGGTTTCTCCTCAAGGACGCCACCGCCGAAGAGCTGGCGTCGGCGATTCGGGTGGTCGCCTCCGGCGAGTCGCTGCTTGCGCCCGGCGTCACCCGTCGCGTCATCGACGCATTCGTACGCCGGGCCCCCGCACCCGCTCGGGCACGCATCGACCATCGGCTGAGCACGCTCACCCCCCGTGAGCTCGAGGTCCTCGGCCTCCTCGCCCGCGGGATGTCTAACTCCGCCATCGCCGAGCGGCTCTTCGTCTCGGAGGGCACCACGAAGACACACGTCAGCAACGTCCTGGCGAAGCTTGGACTGCCAGACCGAGTGCAGGCGGTCGTATTCGCCTACGAGGCTGGGGTGGTCGTCCCCGGGGAGCAGCCGCTGGCCTGAGCCGGCGTCAGCATTTCTCCGTCTCGCGACATAGCTGAAGATCAGCCTCCAGACGGAGGTGTAGTTCCGTCAGTCGCCGGATCCGGTTGAGATGAGATCGCGGAAGTCTCATGTCACCGAACAGCGGACAACCGCAGATCACAGGAGGCACCCCATGTCGAGCCGCAAGACCTTCGACCTCAGCAGCCCCGCGACCATCACGTCGGCTCAGGAGGCGCCAGCCCACGGGACACCGGCGGTCAGCACCGACGACCGGGCGACGGCCGACTCGCGACCATCGAAGGCTCTTTCCTTCCGCCGTGGGTTCTTGGTGGCAGCGCCGGTGCTCGCGGGTGTCCTGGCGACGGTGGGCGCTGTCGCCGACCCCGCCGCCGGCATCTCCGGTGACGCGATGATCCGAATTTACGCCGATAACATGGATCGGCTGCAGTACAAGTCCTTGGCCTACCACTGGTCCTACGCGTTCTGGATCCTTCCCGCGATGCTGATTGTGCCGATGGTGCGGGGCCGCGGCGCCTGGCTGGCGACCATCACCGGGTTCATCGGGTTCCTCGGCGTCTCCACAATGCCGGGGCTGCTGATGAGCGACTTCTTCGACTCCGCCATCGGCGCTGCCCACGGCATAGAGGGACACCGCGAGGTCTTGGACGCCCTGGAAGGTCTCTGGGGTGTCCCGGCGTTCATCTTACCGGGCATTCTGGGGCTGTTGCTGGCTCTGCCGCTGGCGATGATCACTTTGTGGCGTGCCGGCCTGGCGCGCTGGTGGGGGTTCGCCGCCGCCGTCGCGGCCATGGCCGCCTTCCTCGTCTCGGACGCGACCTGGCCTGGCACCGTCATCGCCACGCTTTTCCTGGGAGTTGTCTCACTGACCTTCGCCAAGGCGACCCAGCCGGCTCGGCGCACCGCCTGAGCACGACGAGCCCGGAGGCCGATCACCGAGCAGTGGTCGGCCTCCGGGCCTGTCGGGCCGTCTCGCAGGCCATGCGGCCGAATATCCGACCGCGGCCGCATCCTCTGCGTCGATGCGCGACCGGACCAGCAGCGATCATGCGGATCGAGTGGCACGTCCCGCTCGGCAGAATTGGGCGGACTGAACACATGCCGTGCGAACCGGCACCACGCGGAAGGGGTTGATCTAGGGCGCAGGTAGGGGCCGCTGGCTGCTTCGGTCGGGGAGAAGCGTGAACGCCTCGACGTGGCTTGGTCGAACGACGCCGAAGTGACGCCGATCGAGGGTGGCGATTCGTTCGATGCCGAGGCGCTCAGCGATGGCGACGAGCGAAGCGTCGGTACCGCCTAGGCCGAGGTCTGCGTACTGCTCAGCCAGGTCCGCCATGCAGTCCACATCGGCAGGGGTCAGGTCCGCCAGGTCCAGTCCGCCAGGCTCGGAGGAGCGCAGGAAGTCCACCTCTGCAGTGGCTCGGCCACGCTCACTGAGCAGGTAACAGACCTCGGCGATCACCGTTGGTGGGACGAGCAGCTGGTCGGGGAGCGTCTCGAGCAGCTCAAGGGCTGACCGATGGTGGGCGTCTCGACTGTTGGCCACTGCGACCAGGATGTTCGTGTCGACGAGGATCACGCCTGGCCGAAGCCTCGGCCGACGTACTCGTCGGTTCGCTCGGAAAGGTCTGGTTCGGCTCTGCTCAGCGCAATCCGCTGCGAACGCAGCGCTGGCACCACGACGGCACCCTGCGGCACCCTGATAGTCGTCGGCTGGTCAGCCGGCTCCTGAGGCACCCGCCGTCGGGCCCCCGGCGACAGTTCGACAGCGAACGAACCGGCCATTCCGGGGACCGCGCAGACAGCCGCGAGCGGTGGTTAGTCCTCGGACGGTCGTAGCTGCACCCGGTGGGAGGGATGGGTGCGGGCCAGCCGGATCCGGGGATGTCGTCGCGCGCGACGCGGTCCTCCACGGCGCTCACGTGACCGCCACGGAAAGTCCCAACGTGGCGAGGATGTCCTTACGCGAGCGCGAGAAGGAGTCCAGCGCTTCCGGGTTGGCCAGGCTGTCCCGGCTGGCGACCTTCTGGGGATCGGCTCCCATCAGGAGCCGCTTGACCGGGATCTCCAGGACTTTGCCGGTCAGGGTTCGTGGCAGGTCGGCCACCGAGAAGACGTGGTCGGGGACGTGCCGGGGCGAGCAATCGGTACGGATGGTCTGCCGGATCCTCGCGATGAGGTCGTCGGTGAGCTGCACTCCCTCGGCAAGGGTGACGAAGATCGGCATGTGACCGGGCCCGTCCTCGGCCGGTAGGTCAACGACCAGGGCATCGGTCACCTCGGGAAGCGTCAAGACCGCACTGTAGAGCTCCGCCGAGCCGATCCGCACGCCGCCACGGTTGATCGTGGCGTCGCTGCGGCCGTACAGAATCCCGCCGCCGCGCGGCGTGATCTCCAGCCAGTCGCCATGGCGCCACACACCGGGGTAAGTGTCGAAATATGCCTCGCGGTACCGACTGAAGTCGGCATCCCCCCAGAAGGACACCGGCATGGCCGGCATCGGCTTGGTGACGACGAGCTCACCGGTCTCGTCAACCAGCGAATGCCCCTCCTCGTCCCACGACTCGACCGCCACCCCCAGCACCCGGCCCTGCAACTCCGAGCGGTAGACCGGCAGCCACGGGACACCGCCCAGGAACGGACCGGCGATGTCAGTGCCACCGCTGCTCGAACTCAGCCAGAGGTCTGGTCCCAGCTCGTCGTAGGTCCACTCGAACCCCTGCGCGGACAGCGCCGAGCCCGTCGAGCCGACCGTGGTGAGGGCGGACAGATCGCGACCCTGTGCCGGATGCAGCTCGGCTTTCATGCACGAGACGATGTAGCTGGCGCTGGTTCCGAACATCGTCATGCCGCTGCCCTCGGCAAGATCCCAGAGGACGCCGAGATCGGGGTGGGCTGGACTGCCGTCGTAGATGATGATCGAGGCTTCGCTCAGCAGGACCCCGAGCATGACGTTCCACATCACCCAGCCCGTGGTGGTGAACCAGAACATCCGGTCCCCGGCTTGGGCGTCGAAGTGGAAGTGCACGTACTTGATCTGATCAATCAGCATGCCGACGTGCGAGTGCACGATCGGCTTGGGCAAGCCGGTGGTGCCCGAGGAGTACACGACCCACAGCGGGTGTTCCCCCGGCACACGTTCAAAGGTCAGTTGTGCGTCGGGTTGCTGGAAATCCGCCCACAGCACGGTGTTTGGCAGGTCCGAGACGTCGGCGTCCTCGTCGAGGTAGGGCAGGAGGACCGTCTGGCGGACAGTTGGCAGCGACTCCTGCAGTGCCCGTACCTCGGCCAGTCTGGAAAAGCCCTTCCCGCCATACCGGTATCCGTCCACAGCGAAGAGCACGGTCGGTTCGATCTGGGTGAAGCGGTCGACCACGCTCCGGACTCCGAAGTCCGGCGAGCAGGCCGACCAGATCGCGCCGAGGCTCATGCACGCCAAGCCGGCTGCCAGCGCCTGCGGAACGTTCGGCAGGTACGCCGCTACCCGGTCCCCGACGCCGACCCCGGCTGCCCGCAGTCCGGCGGCGATGCCTGCAGTCTGCGACCGGAGCTCAACCCACGTCCACGAATCCAATTCCCGCTCCTCGGCGGCGAATTGGATCGCTAGCGCGTCGTCATTCTTGCCGCGGAAGATGTGCTCGGCGTAATTCAGCCGGGCGCCAGGGAACCATTCCGCCCCAGGCATTTCGGGCCGGCCGAGGACGGCCTCGTACCCGCCGTCGGACTGGATGTCGAAGTAGTCCCAGATCGCGGCATAGCAGTCCTCGAGGTGATCCACCGACCACTGCCACAGCGCGGGATAGTCATAGCCGGGGAGGGCGACCCCGCGATTCGCGGCGAGCCATTCGCTGAAGCGAGTCAGGTTCGCGCGCTCCCGCCGCTCCTCCGACGGCACCCACAGCGGCTCGGGCTCATGCTGGTCGGTGGGACTCTGCGTGCTCACGCTCACCTTCCTGCATTCGGGCCGTACCCGTGGGAACGATGACACGCTTGGCTGACGAACGGGTCCCCTACGACGAAGGGCGGGAAGACCTTCTCGCCGAACATCTTCATCGACTCGAATGCCTTGTCATGGCTGGGACCGTATGGGTGCCTGAAGCGCGTGATGATGTAGTCGAGCTCAGGCAGTTCGCTCTGGAACCGCTCCACCTCGTTGATGATGTGCTCCGGCGAGCCGACCAGGAACCGGTCCGGGGAGCCCTTGGCGTAGGTGAACTCCTCCGGGCCCTTCAGATCGCTGATCCAGGGGTCGGCAAGGGGGCTGTACCCGCCAGCCCCATAGTAGAACTGGTGGGAGGTCATCACGTAGTCCTGGAACTCCTCGACCGCCTGTCCGGTCGTCTCGGCCATCTAACATTCGCGCATGATGGTGATCTTTGGGGTCTCGCCGTGCTTCTCGCAGGATGCCCGGTAGATATCGGCCATGCCCCGGATGGGACCGAACAAGTCGTTCTCATCGAATGCAGGACCAGAATGACCCCCCGTGCTGTCGATGCCGCCGTGCACCAACTTCAGATCTACGCCGACGAGTTCAATCCGCAGACGCTCGTTATCGCAGCGCCATATCTGACGGAGACGACGCGCGAGCGAATTTCCGAGCTAGGCGCCAACTACATCGATAGCACCGGCAATGTGTTGCTGCGCGCGAACCGCCCCGCCTTGCTGATCCGACAGGACGGCGCCAAGAAGAACCCCTGGCCATCCGATGAGACCTTGCGCTCCCTGCGCGGCAGGGGTACGGCACGTGCCGTGCGCGCCGTGCTGGACATCGCCCCGCCATACGGGATTCGTGATCTCGCCGCGCGGTCCGAAGTTCCGCTTGGATCGCTGTCCCGAACCGTCGACCTCCTCGACCGAGAAGGCCTCGTGACACGCTCCCCGCGCGGTCCGATCACAGACGTCGATTGGCCGCGTGTACTGCGCCGCTGGGTGAAGGATTGTGACGTCGCGACGAGCAACCGGGTGGCCACCTATCTTGAGCCGCGCGGCGTGCCCGCCCTTGTGGCTCGATTGGCCACTGAGGCGGGGCGGTATGCAGCCACCGGCGCCTTCGCTGCGCAGCGGTTCGCCCCTATTGCACCAGCCCGCATTGCCGCGCTGTACGTGGACGACGTCGCCGACTGGGCCGATCGGCTCGAATTGCGAGCCACCGACACTGGCGCAAACGTCTGGCTGCTGGAGCCATACGACCCCGTCGTGTTCGACCGCACCACCGAGCGCGACAACATCACCTGCGTCAGCGCCACGCAACTGGCAGTCGACCTGCTCACCGGTCCCGGGCGCGATCCGGCGGAGGGTGAGGAGTTGCTCGAGTGGATGGAGAGGAATGAGGATGCCTGGCGATCCCGATGAACTCTACGTCCGGGCACGGGCGACACTTCTCGCTGCCGCGGATGCGCTTGCACCGCACATCGATTCGCTCGTGCTGGTCGGTGCGCAGGCCGTCTATCTGCACACCGGCGCAGCAGATCTCGGCATAGCCGAGTACACAACCGACGCAGACTTCAGCCTGGAACCGACGCTGCTCAGCGACGCGCCACTGATCTCGGGACTGATGGATTCCAGTGGCTTCACCGCGACATCGAATCCCGGCCGATGGATCAGCCCAGATGGCGTCTATGTCGATTTGATGGTGCCGGAATCGATGGCTGGGCCCGGCAGGTGAGGTGCGACCCTCGGCGCACATGGGCGTCGCGTCGCGCGGCGCGCGCGGACTCGAGGGCGCGCTGGTGGATCGCGTGCGCACAACGATCCCATCCCTTGATCCGGGGGATCAGCGAACCATCACGATCAACGTGGCCGGCCCCGGCGCGCTGCTCGTGGCGAAGGCGCACAAGATCGCGGAGCGCGCAAGCGACGACGGCCGAGCCCGGGACAAGGACTCCCTCGACGTCTTCCGGCTGCTGCGAGCCGTCAGCACCGCGGCTCTAGCTGAACGACTGAGTCAGCTTCGGACATCGGCTCAGGCGGCTACGGTTACCGAAGAGGCGATCACCCATCTCAAAGTCCTGTTCGGCACATCCACTGGTGCTGGCGTCGAGATGGCCCGGCGCGGAACGAGGGGGATCATCGATCCCGACGAGATGACGGTCAGCCTGACCGTCCTAACGACTGATCTTCTCGACATTCTTTGAGCCCCTCGCCGACAGCGCCGTGCGGGTCGGCTCGGCAATCGCACACGGTCCGAGTGCATCGCAGCGTCCGCGACGCATCGGGCCATATCGAGGTAGGAGACACCAAGACCTACGCCGCACGGACGGTGACTCTGCCCGGATCGCCTCCTCGCTCGGGTTACCCTGCCTGCGTGTCCGACGTGATCCGCGAGAGCCGCGGCGCGAACTTCCAGGGCTTCGAGACCGTCAAGCCAGATGGCGGTATGCGGCGCGAGTGGAAGGTGATCCGTGGCAACGGCCTGCTCACGCTGACGTCGTCCGAGCTGCGTTTCGTGCGTTGGGTGCCGAAGACGGAGTTCGTGATCGCGCTGGCGACCGTGGTCGGCGTCGAGGCGGGCAAGAGCCACAACGGCAAGCGGACCTTCGGCTACCCCGTGGTCAAGGTCAGGTTTGCCGACGCAGACGGCGAGCGCGTCTTCGGCGT
>JALZIX010000093.1 GCA_030860025.1 Actinomycetota bacterium | reverse complement strand
CGACGTCAGCGACGCGGTCGGCGACGTTCCGGTTGCCGGCGACGCACTGCAGGAACCCTTCGACCTGGTCGGGGGCGTCGGGGATCAGCTGCGTGACGCTGGGCAGAGTGAGCAGGACGCGGTTGCCGCGCTCGCGTTAGGGCTGGCCCTGGTCATCGCGGTCCTACCGATCCTGTGGGCCCTCTTCCGTTGGCTGCCGCGGCGTCTGCGGTGGATCCGGGAGGCCGCTGCAGCCCGGCGGGTGATCGACGACGTGGAGCTCTTCGCACTGCGCGCCCTGACGAACCGGTCCCTGAGCGAACTGGCCACCGTCGGGCCCGCGCCGGCAGCGGCTTGGAAGTCCGGCGACCAGGCCACGTCGCTGGCGTTGGCGGAACTGGAACTTTCCGCGCTCGGGCTGCGGCCGCCCGTGACTGCTTGATTCGATGAATACGCGCGGCCGTCGTGGGGCACACTGCGGTTTGTGAAGCTGCCCAGGCCAACCGGACGCAACTCCGCCGCCACCGGGCTCGCCGCGCTCGCCGCCCTCGCGGCGCATGACCTACTGCAGCGCGACCACGCCCTGCTGCGCAACTTCCCCGTCCTCGGCCGGGCCCGGTTCATGCTCGAAGCGATCGGACCGGAATTGCGCCAGTACCTCGTCGCCGGCAACAACGAGGAGCGTCCCTTCACCCGCGATCAGCGGCGCTGGGTCTACGCATCGTCGAAGAACGAGAACAACTACTTCGGGTTCGGTACGGACAACGACATCGAGTACACCCCCGGCTATCCGGTGATCAAGCACCGCACGTTCGGCCGGGCCGTACCGCCCTCATCCCCGAAAGCCGGGCACGACGTGGATCTGCCCAGCGCCAAGGTGCTCGGAGCGGCACGCGGACGCGCGGCGGCGTTCCGCCCGGCTTCGGTGGTGAACATCTCCGCGATGAGCTTCGGCTCGCTGTCCGGCGCGGCCGTCGAGGCACTCAACCGCGGCGCGGCGCTGGCCGACTGCCTGCACAACACCGGTGAGGGCGGCGTCTCCCCGTACCACCGCAAGGGTGGTGAGTTGATCTTCCAGATCGGTACGGCCTATTTCGGTTGCCGCGACGACGACGGGCGTTTCGACTTGGCCAAGCTCAAGGAGCTGGTGGCCAGCGCTCCGATCCGCGCTCTGGAGATCAAGCTGAGCCAGGGTGCCAAACCGGGGCTAGGCGGCGTGTTGCCGGCGGCGAAGGTCTCCGCCGAGATCGCCGCCACTCGCGGCGTACGCGAGGGTCAGGACGTGATCAGCCCGTCCCGACATGCCGAGTTCAGCGACTGCGACAGCATGCTGGACTGGGTGGAGCTGCTGGCCACCGAGACCGGACTCCCGGTGGGCATCAAGTCCGCCGTCGGCGATCTGGACTTCTGGGCCGAGCTGACGACGCTCATGGCCAGCACCGGCCGGGGCGTCGACTTCGTCACCATTGACGGTGGCGAGGGAGGAACCGGCGCCGCGCCGCTGATCTTCACCGACTCGGTGTCGCTGCCGTTCCAACTCGGCTTCGCCCGGGTGTACAAGGTGTTCGCCGAGCGAGGTCTGCACGAGCAGGTGAGCTTCATCGGCGCCGGAAAACTCGGCCTGCCGGACAACGCGATCGTGGCCTTCGCCCTCGGCTGCGACATGGTGAACGTCGCTCGCGAGGCGATGCTGTCCATCGGCTGCATCCAGGCGCAGAAATGCCACACCGACACCTGCCCCACCGGCGTGGCCACCCAGAACGCCTGGCTGACCCGCGGTCTCGACCCGGCGCTGAAGTCCGTACGCGCCGCCAACTACATCAAGACCCTGCGCCGGGACCTGTACAAGGTGGCCGAGGCCTGCGGCGTCGAGCATCCCGGGCTGATCGGGACCGACGCGGTGGAGGTCTTGGACGGCCGTACCGGGTCGACGCCCCTGCAGGAGGTGTACGGGTACGCGCCGGGCTGGGGAATGCCGTCGGCCGCCGACCAGGCCGAGATCATCCGGCTGATGACGGCGACCGAGCCGCAGGGCGGTTCGGCACCGCCGTCCTCAGACGCGACCGGTTGATCCTCGGTAGGCGACCCGACGGCGTACCAGCCGAGCAATACTTCGATCGGCGGTCGGAGACGTCGTATACTGTATATTAACCCTCGTTCTCAAGGAGGAACAATGCCTACACTCATTGTCGATCCTGAAGGGCGCCGATCGACGGGACTTAAGGTCCCGGCACCGCGCAAGCTCAGCTCACTGGACGGGTCAGTCGTGGGCTTTCTGGACAACGCCAAGCCTGGAACCCGGGAGCTGTTTGACGGGATGACGCCCAGGTTGCGCGGACCAATCACATGACGATGCACTCGGCGACGCTGGCGATCGATGAGCAGGTTCGGCATCGTCGGGAGGCTGGGCAGTCCGTGCTGCACCTGGGATTCGGAGAGGCGGGTCTACCCGTACCCGCAAGCTTGATGGAGATATTCGCTGCTGGCGCATGTCGCAACAGTTACGGCCCTGTCGTCGGCTGGCCGCAGGCTCGCGAGGCAGCTGCGGGGTGGTTCTCCCGCCGCGGGTTGTCCACTGATCCTCAGCAAATCGTTTTTGGTCCCGGCAGCAAGCCGCTGCTGTTCGCGCTCGTGGCTGCTATCGGCGGAGATGTTGTGCTACCCGAGCCGGCGTGGGTGAGCTACGCCGCGCAAGCCACCCTGCTCAATCGGCGGGTCATTCCCGTACCGATCCCACGACGCGCCGGTGGCGTACCTGATCCAGCCCTCTTGGACGACGCGTTGCACAGGGCGCAGGCACGTGGTGCTCGACCGGGTGTCCTGGTATTGACCATTCCGGACAACCCCACCGGAACCGTCGCGTGGCCCTCGGACGTCGAAGCAGTCTGCATGATTGCCGAACGGCATGGGCTGGCGATCATCGTGGACGAGATCTATGCCGAGCTCTGCCACGACGGCAGCGCTCCCCGGGTGAGCCACTACTTGCCAGATCGCACTGTGGTCACTTCCGGCTTGAGCAAATCACTGTCCCTAGGTGGATGGCGAATCGGCTTCGCCCGGAGCCCGGCCAGTGACTGGGGCCAACAACTGATCCGCGACCTCACCGGCGTCGCCAGCGAGATCTGGTCCAGCCTGGCCTCGCCCATGCAGGTCGTTGCCGGCCATGTCCTCAACGACCCCGCAGACATCCTCGAGCACATCGCCGCTGCACGGCGTCTACATGCTCGGATCGCCTCCGCCGTGTACGACGAATTCATGCAGGCCGGAGCTATCTGCCGGCGTCCCCAGGCTGGGTTCTACCTGTATCCCGACTTCGAGCCCGTCAAGGCTGCCCTCGGCTCCCAGGGAATCAGAACCAGCACCGAACTAGCCCGCACCATGCTTGATCGGCACGGCATTGCGGTGCTATCCGGGCACGCTTTCGGAGAGTCGGATATGACGCTGACTGTCCGAGTAGCAACCAGTCTGCTGTACGGCACCACGACGGAGGAAAGATGGGCCGCCTTGACGGCGCCAGAGCCGGAGAAACTGCCGTGGATCACTGATGCACTCGCAGTACTTCGGCGGGAGCTACACACACTCACAGGTCGCTGATGACAGGCTCATCCGACTCATGACGACGCGATCTTCGGCTTGCGCCCGCCAGCGTTGGACACGAGGCACTCCAACTGCCTGATCTCAGGGTTCAGCCCACCTGCCGCAGCCGCGCCGGTCGAGACAAGAATGTAATGAGCGCCAAGAGGACTGCGAGGGATAGCAGGGCAGCTCGAACCGACAGAACGTCCGCGATCGCTCCGTTGATCGTGGCTGCCAGCGGCCGCGTACCGATGAAGCAGATTGCCCACAGGCTCATGATCCGGCCGCGCATCTCTCCGGGGAGACGCTTCTGCAACTCGGTGGTGAAGCCGGTCAGCCCCACCATCATCCCGATCCCCGCGATGAAGAGACAGATCACGGCAACGGTGGGCGACGGGCTGACCGCAACTGCGGCCATGCCGGCCGTGAGCATCAGCAGCCCGGATGTCCCAACGACGGGCTCGGACAATCTTGACCGCAGCAGACCGATGATGACCGGCCCAGTAACTGCTCCCATACCGAAGGCAGATGTCAGCAGCGCGACCAGCCGGGTGCCGCCGTCAAAGTCAGCGGCCAGCGCCGGCGTCAGTGTGATCGCCGGATCTACGCCCATGCCGATGCCCACCACACCGAGGAGCAGCAGGCCGACCGTGGGATCGACCCGCAGGTGACGCAAGCCTCCACGGAAGGAGGTGTCTGCGCTTTCTGTCCGAGTCTCGGTCCGGAGCCGCAGCCGCCAGATGATGGCGGCGTGCAGGAGTTGAGTCGCGGCGACGGCGCCAAAGGGGACCGCCGGTCCGGCGATGGCCAGTAGGGTCAATCCGATCGCCGGCCCGGCTGCCCTCGCGATGGTCATCGGTGCCGCGTCGATGGCCACGACCGCCCCGAGCTCGCGCGGCCCGGCGAGGGAGGGAACCAGCGCCTGCGTCGCAGGCTGCCCGATGGCCATCCCGATCCCGACGAAGACAGCACCGGCCAAGATGACCGCGGGATGGACGCCTTCGACACCGGTGATGGCCAGCCAGCCGGCCACGATAGCCGCGGCCAGTCCGGAGACGAGCCCACCGGTGACGGCTTGACCCCGGCGGCTCCCACGATCGGCCCGCACCCCGGCGAAAGGCGCAAGAAGCAGTTGGGGGAGAAACTGGCAGACGCTCACCATGCCGACCAGCAACGCCGACCCGGTGATGTCATAGACGATGACAGCGGCAACCACATTGTGGATCCAGATGCCAGTTGAAGCGAACACTCGCCCGACGAAGTACGAGCCCACAGTGCGATCCCGGAGTAACCGCACCGCGGAGCGCGCGTGCGGTTCTTCCGCTACGTCGGCGTCGATTTCGTCGCTAGCCAGGGATCCTCCGATTCGTCCAGGGCGATGCAACGTCAGTTGGGCGGATTCGGGTCAGCCCACTGCTGCTAGCAGGGCCTTGCTGCCGAGA
>JALZIX010000039.1 GCA_030860025.1 Actinomycetota bacterium | reverse complement strand
CCGGACTTCCTAGGGGCTTACCCCAGCGGGGAGGGCGCCGGGGGAAGCGGCGGTGGCGCCCCCGGCCCCGGCGTGGGACCCGGGTCCGGGAGTGGACCGGGGCCCGGCTCCGGCGCGGGCCCAGGCCCGGGGTCCGGCAGCGGCGGAGTTGGGTCGCCAGGTGCCGGGACTGGGTCCGGCATGGGGGGCTGGGTGGGTTCGGGCGGCGGCGGTGGAAACGGGGGGACGGTCATGGTCCAAGTGTCGCCCTGTGGGCGTGACTTCGACCAGAGGGCCCGTTTCCGTGCCAACGGATGATCATGAGCGTCTGACATGCAGTCCCGCTGCACCTTGGACGCTCACGATCGTGAAAAGAGGGTCTTGCGGTCAGGGTCAACGACACGCGGGGCTCAGCCGGAACACCTAGACCCGCTCGGCGGCCGGGAATACCGTGTTTGCACGCACTACTAGGAGGTGCTGATGCTTCGCAGATTCGCAGTCGTTGTCCTGCTCATCGCGGTGTCCTCGGCCGGCTTCGCCGGCGCGGCCTTGGGGGCCCCCACCGACCTGTCCGCTGCCTTCCTCACCGGAGCCAAGGAGGTTCCCGGCCCAGGAGACGACAACGGCGTCGGGACCGCGGTCGTCAGTCCCAGGCCTGGCAACGGCACGGTGTGCGTCGCCATCCGATACGTCCTGATCGAGCCGCCAACTGCAGCGCACATCCATCTAGGCCCGACTACTGAGGCCGGGGGCGTGGTTGTTGACCTGGTTCCGCTGATCGCGACCAGTCCCCCTGGACAGATCAATGGCTGCGTCGCGGCCGATCCGGCGCTTGCGGAGAACATCGCGGTAAACCCGAGCGACTACTACGTCAACGTCCACAACGTGCCCTTCCCCGGTGGCGCGATCCGGGGGCAACTCCGCGGCTAGCGGCCAGCGGCTGCAGTTACTGGCGACGTCCACCTATGCCGCCGCGAGCGATACAGGTGGCGTGAGTCGGGACCGGCGGTGCCGCGAAGGGTCGGGGCGCTTACGCCCGTGTCGCGCGGTGCAGGGCGACGATGCCGAAAGTCAGGTTGCGCCAGCCGACCTGCGTCCAGCCGGCAGCGCCGATCTGGTCGGCCAACCTCCGTTGATCCGGCCAGGCGCGGATGGACTCGGCCAGATAGCGGTAGGCGTCCGGATTGCTCGACACCCGATCGGCGATCCACGGCAGCGGACGCAACAAGTATTCGCGATAGAGCCGGTCGAACCAGCCCCACACCGGCCGCGAGAATTCGCAGACGACCAGCCGCCCGCCCGGCCGGGTCACCCGGGCGAATTCGACTAGGGCGGCGTTCACGTCGGAGACGTTGCGCAGCCCGAAGCTGATCGTGACCGCATCGAAGCTGGCATCGGAAAAGGGAAGCGTCAGTGCATCGGCTGCCACTTTCGGCACGTCTCGACCGGCCCCGGCGGTCAGCATGCCCACACTGAAGTCGCTGGCGACCGCGAACGCCCCGAGAGCTGCAAAGGGAAGCGTGGAGACCGCCGTACCGGCTGCCACGTCCAAGACCCGATCGCCAACCCGGGCCTGGACCGCGGCGGTGGCCGCCCGCCGCCAACGACGGTCCTGGCCCAGCGACAGCAGCGTGTTCGTGAGGTCGTATCGATCGGCCACTGCGTCGAACATCGCCGCGACCTCGGCGGGCCGCTTGGCCAGACTCGCCCTGGAGCCTGCACGCTGTCCAGCCATCACGATGTGACGGTACGCAGCCGGTTGGCCAGATCGGTCAGACCTGGTCTGGAGGTTCGTCGATTCGCTCATTGACGAACATGGCATCCGCCTCGACGAAGATGTCGGCGTGGACGCGAACCCACTGATAGCCGTCGGCAAGAAGCACCGGGCGACCCAAGCGCGCCGCGCCCTGGAAGCGGATCATGTGCAGCCAAGCCCGGTAAGTCCGATGCTCCGGTTCCGGGGAGTAACGACTGCCGAGTTCATTCACGACCAGCGCCTTCAGCTCGTCCTCACTCAACGGCCTCCCGAGAACGTCGTCGAGTTGATCGACGACAGCGTTGATCGTTCCCGGCCATGTCACGTCGAGGGAGTTCGCCAGGACTTCCGCGGCCTCCGATCCTCGTGTCTGCCAATCTTCACCGAAGTAGCCCGCGAGGAACTGTCCCAATTCGAACAAGCCGGGCACGGCGGTCTCGATTGTTGCCTTTGCGCGCTTATGGACTTCGGTAAACCAGGCCCGGTAGCTCCAGCCAGCCGGCTCCACCCAGTTACCTGGGCGAACCTCGCGCAGGACGAGCGACCGTAACTCCTGGTCAGTGATATCCCCGGTGAGCAGGTGGTCGAGTTGCCGTACCAGGCGCTCGATGTCGCCCGGCACCGCCTCCAACGCGTACGCACGCATTGGCTCCCACCCCGTCGGGCCGTGCGCGTAGTAGCCGCTGAGGAAGGAATGCAGCTCGTCGGTGAGCAGGTCATGGGCGGGTCGAGCGGCGTCGGAGACATCTGCCCAGCGGGGGTGCCGGAGGTAGTCGAGGTCAGGTCGGTCACGCAGCTCGGCGGTCAGCGCTAGAAGTGGCTCGAGCACCCTGTCTATGGCAGCGGCCTCGTGCTGGTCGTACAAGTTGACACCGATCGAGGCTGATGTCCCGTGCTCGTCCCACCATGTGTCATCGACCAGTGCATGCACGACATTGGTCAGGTCGAACCACCCGGCGTCCTCGCTCGTGGGGCCACCTGTTGGAGTTCCCGTGGCCAGCCACTCAATCGCGTCGATGAAATCGATCCGTTGCCACGGGTACTTGAGGCGCGGCATGAACTTTCAGATGTTGCCGTCGACTGATCCGTTCCACCGGCAACCTACGCTGGGGGCATGAGGGCGGCCCCAGACCACCGGCTGATCACCCGGGCGATCGAGGACTCCCGTCGACTGATCGATCTTCTCCCGAGCGACCAGGCAGTCGCCTGGGTCCGCGACGACGAGGGCCTGATCGGCTGGGGTGAACTCGCCCGCTTCGAGGTCAAGGGCCCCGACACCTTCGCGCAGGCAGCGCGGTGGTGGCGGGATCAGCTGGCCGAGATCACCGTGACCGGCGACGTCGGCCGCCCCGGCACCGGTGCGGTGCTGTTCGGGAGCGCCGCGTTCGACATCAGAACCGGGGCCTCGGTCTTCGTGATCCCTCGTGTGGTGCTCGGCCGCGCCGACGGTCGTACCTGGCTCACCACGCTCACCAACGAGCGGCCACTGCTGACCGTCGACGAGGTCGCAACCCCAGGAGCGATCCGGTATGCCGACGGCGCACAGACCGCCGCGGCCTGGACGTCCTCGGTCGCCGAGGGCGTCGCCCGGCTAAGGGCCGGCGAGTTGGATAAGGTCGTGCTTGCCCGCGACCTGATGGCCACCACCGAGCAGCCGCTGGACGCGAGGCATCTTCTACGACGCCTGGCCGACCGATGGACCGACTGCTGGGTGTACGAGTTGGACGGACTCGTCGGCGCCACGCCCGAGTTGTTGGTACGTCGCACCGGATCCCAGGTGACAGCGCGGGTGCTGGCCGGTACGGCGGCCCGCTCGGGGGACGACGAGGATGAGGCGGTCGGTCGGGCCCTGCTCGCCTCGGCGAAGAACCAGAACGAGCACCGGTACGCGATCGCGTCACTGGCCGAGACCCTCGCGCCGTTCTGCACATCTCTTGACGTACCGGATGCGCCGCATCTGCACACGCTGCCCACGCTCATGCACTTGGCCACCGACGTGCATGGCGAGTTGGCCGGAAGCCCAGACTTGTTCAGTATTCTCGAGGCGATCCACCCGACGGCCGCGGTCTGTGGCACGCCACGGGACATTGCCCTCGACCTGATCACTGAGCTTGAAAGCATGGATCGCGGTCGGTACGCCGGACCGGTCGGGTGGATGGATGCCGCCGGCAACGGTGAGTTCGGTGTTGCGCTGCGCTGCGCCCAGCTCGAGGATCGTGCGCTGCGTCTGTTCGCCGGTTGCGGGATCATGGCCGACTCCGATCCCGACGCCGAACTCGCCGAAGCCCAGGTGAAGCTGCTCGCAATTCGCGACGCGCTGGAGAGCTGAATCATCGGCGCGAGTGCCGCGTCCGCACCCGCAGGGCGCGGGGCACATCGCGCGAAAAACCGAAAAGCGCCGCCGCCGGGCCCGGCCCGGGTCGTGGCCGCCAGCACGTCCGGAATCTTCGTCGAGTCCTTCGACTGGTCGCTGTACGCGCTGATGGCTCCGTACCTGGCGGGTCAGATGTTCCCCGGCGCCAGTCCGGTTGCGAAACTGTTGGGCGCGTACGGCGTGTTCGCCGCGGGTTTCCTGGCCCGGCCCCTCGGCGGCTTCCTGATGGGCCGAGTGACCGATTCGCGCGGCCGACGTACGGGCCTGGTCGTCTCGGTGTCGCTGATGGCCCTGGGCGCGCTCGTCATTGCCGTCACCCCCAGTTCAGCGACGCTCGGCCTCGGAGCGGCTGCCCTGGTCGTGATCGCGCGACTCGTACAGGGCATTGCGATGGGTGGGGAGGTCGCGACTGCCGCGACGTACGTCGTCGAGACCGCTCCGGAGGACAAGCGTTACCGCTTCGGTTCGTTCACCTACGCCAGCGATGCGCTGGGCACGCTCGGAGCCACCATCGTGCTGGCGGTCCTGCTGGCCACGTTGGGCACCGACGCGGTCAGGGACGGCGGGTGGCGAATCGCCTTCCTGGTGGCCGCGGCGTTGGGCCTGGTCGCCTTGGGGATCCGGCTAAAGGCGCCGGAGTCACCGGTATTCCGGGCCGCGAAGGCCATCGAGGTCAAGCAATCAACCTGGCCGATGCTCAAGGCGCATCGCCAGCGCATGCTCCTGGTCTTCGCACTGACCATCGGCTCCACGGTGGGCGTGTACTTCGGCAGCGTCTACCTGCCCCAGTTCGCCGCGCACACCGGCACGATCAGCGAGAAGTCCGCCGCAGCTCAGCACACGATTGCCCTGGTCGTACTTCTGCTCGCGATGATCGCCTCCGGTTTCCTGGCCGACCGGTACGGGCCGCTGGCGCTGATCCGCGGCGGATTCACTGCCGCCGCCGCGCTGACCGTGCCGCTGATGCTGGGTCTCGCGACTGGTGTGCTGCCGTACTTCGTCGCAGCACCGCTGTTCGCCCTCTGCGTCGGCCTGCAATTGGGGGTCACCCCGGTCACCGCCGCGCGACTGTTCCCGGTCCCCATCCGAGCCGTGGCGCTCGGGGTGCCAGCAGCGCTGGCCATCTCGCTGTTCGGCGGCACGTTCCCGTTCCTGGCTGAGTGGTTCATCGACCTCGGCCACCTGCAATGGGTGCCCACCTACGCCGGGACCGGGCTGGCGATTTCGGCGGTGGGCTCCTGGATGGTGACGGAGAAGTTGCTCTATTCGGTTGACGACGTTGGTACGCCGCCGGTTGACTCCCGCCAAGTTGCCAGGCACCCGGATGACCCGCCGCCGGCCACGCCACCGACGGTGACCACGCCACCGGCCTCCACCTTTCAGGTCGAAACGCCGTGGCTCGGCACACCGCAGCGCGGCACGCCTCCGGACAACGCACCCACCGAGCGGGTCTGGTTCTAGTACGGCAGCAACGAGGGTACGGGTGGCTCGCCTTGCGTTGCTGGGCGGCGGGTCCGGGGGGCTACGCCAACGGGCAGTTGCCGAGCTGACCACCCGTCGGGTTGCCAAGGGCATCAACGAACTGCCGTTCGCGGTGGAGGAGGTCGCGCTGGCGTTGTCCTGCTCCCGGACCGCGGCCGGGACTAAGGTCGCCCTCGCGTTGGATCTGGCCGAACGCCAGTCGTTTCCGCCTGCTCACCGTGAGCCACCATTCGTGACTCAAAGTTCTTGAAATTTGTTGGGCTGCACAGGCTTTGAAGACCCGAAATTGTCGGAGGGTCGGTTTAGCGTCTTCGGTATGACCTGCACCATCAACCCACCGGACACGGAGTTCGCGACGGTCGAGCATGAGTTCGGTTCGGTGGCAGCCGCGGCGCGGCGGCTGCTGGCCGGGCAGTCCCGGCCGGGCTGGTCGCGGTCGGATCCTGAACTGGTCAGGGATGTGGCCGATTTGGTTGCGCTGCGGGCGCAGGTTGACGGGCTGCTGCTGGACGCGGTCGGCGAGGTGGACTCCCGTGGTCTGGCCGGTGCGCGGGGCTGCTCCTCGACCCGGGCCTGGCTGCGGTCAGCGCACCGGATCGGCCCGCATGAGGCCAAGCGGCTGGTCCACACCGCCACCGCCCTACGTAAAGACCTGCCCGCCGTCGCTGCGGCGATGTCCGCCGGGGACGTGTCACTGGCGCAGGCCGAGGTGATCGTGCACGCCATCGCCGACCTCCCGGCCGAAACACCGGTCGCCTGCCGGCCGCAGGCTGAGCAGACGATGATCGGGTACGCGGGCAGCTTCGACCCAGTGCTGCTGGCCCGGATCGGGCGGCGGCTGGCCGAGATCATCGACCCCGACGGGGTGCAGGCCCGCGACGAGAAACCCATCCTGGACAAAGAGACCGACGCACACCGCGACCGCACCCTGACCCTGAACCCGGACACCGACGGCGCCGGCGGGTACCTGCGGGCCCGACTGGACGCGGAGGGTTACGCCACTCTCGCCGCCTACCTACAAGCGGCGACCGCCCCACGGCTGACCCCGGACGGGCAGCAGCAGCCCCGTGCCGACGCCGACCTGAGGCATCTCGGGCAGCGCCGGCACGACGCCCTGATCGAGGCCGCCCGGCAGATGCTGGCGACTGGTGGACTCGCGTCCTCCGGTGGAGTCAAGCCACGGATCGTCGTGACCCTCCCCGTCGCCTGCCTCACTTACCGCACCGGCGCGGCCCGGCTACCCGACGGCAGCCAGCTCAGCCCGTCCCTGGCCCGGCTGGTCGCCTGCGACGCCGACCTGGTACCGGTCACCGTCGACGGCGCCGGGAACCCGTTGGACGTGGGCCGCACCCGCAGGCTGTTCACCGGAGGCCTGCGCACCGCCCTCGAGGTCCGCGACCGCGGCTGCGCCTGGCCCGGCTGTGACCGACCTATCTCCTGGACCCAAGCCCATCACATCATTTCGTGGCTCGACGGAGGCAAGACCGCAGTCGACAACGGTGTTCTTTTGTGTCTCTTCCATCATCACGAGATCGAAAAGGGCGACTGGACCGTCACCATCCACCACGGCCGGGCCTGGTTCACCCCACCCACCTGGATCGACCCCGACCGAACACCCCGGATCAACCCCATGCACCACCCGCCACCGCTGGAATGAGCCTCGCGAGGCCACGTGGCCTGGTGCGTACGCGGGGCTGCGGCAGCCCCTACTGATTGGCCGATCAGAAGACGAGACTGTGCCGCTGCAACAACGGGAAAGTGGCCTCCATGTCCGCATCGCAGTGGTACGGCGCTGCCAGTTCGTCCATCTGCTCGGGGGTTGGTGGCTCGGTCAGCTGAGCCATGGCACGGAAGAGTTGTTCCAAGCCGGCTGGTGAGATCAGCTCGAGACAGGTCGCGGGCTCGTCACCTGCGTTCCAGAACGTGTGCCACTGGCCGCGCGGCTTGAACAGCAGGTCGCCGGGCTCGGCGATGACTTCCTGACCTTCGAGGATCGCGCCGATCCGGCCGGTCAGCACGAAGGTGTACTCGTCCTCGTCGTGATGCCGGTGCATCGGCGCAGCCAACGCCTTCGGCGCGAACAGATGCTGCACCAGGGCGAAGCGTCCCTGAGTGTCAGCGCCGTCGATCATGAAGCGATCCACCACGCCCTCGAAGCCCGGTTCGGGCAGGTCATCGCCGGCAGCAAGCATCCGTACAGCCACGGTTTGTGCGTCCATCACGGCTCCTTAGGTAGGCCGCCAACGCTAGGAGCGCACCACGACTGGGCGACATACCAACAAAGTGGTGTTCGGCCTTGCACCCGCGTGCCACCATCGCCACGTGAGAGAGGACGCCAGGACGCGAGCCTTGGACAAGATCTCGCGCCTGGCAACGGAGCCGCGCAGCCTCGTGACCTTCTGGGATCAGGCCACCGAGGTCCTGCAGTCGACGGTTCCGCACTACACCTTCCCCTGCTGGTACACCCTCGACCCGGCGTCCTTGCTCATCACCTCGCACTACAACCCGTTCATGCCGGAGCTGCCCTCCGACTCGCTCGCCCTCGAGTACTACGGCGACGACGTCAACCAGATCACGGACGTGGCGCGCACCGAGAGCGGCATCTCCACGCTCCACGAGGCGACCAATGGTCACCCGAGCGGCAGCCAGCGCTGGCAGGCGAACATCCAGATGGGCGGCGATCAGGAACTGATCGCCGCCCTGCGCACGAAGGCCGGCGAGGTCTGGGCCGCCGTCGGCCTCTACCGCGAACCCGGCCAGCCGATGTTCGACGCCGCCGACAAGCGCTTCGTCCAGGAGGCGGCACCGCACTTGGCCGAGGGAGCCCGCAAATCGTTGCTGTTCGGCGAAGCCTTCGACCCCGAGGGCCCGGATGCCCCCGGTCTGCTCATCCTCACCGGCGACGGTCAGGTCGAATCCAGCACGCCCGGCGCCCGGCAGTGGCTCGTCGACTTGCCCGACGGGGACGCCGATTCTGGCCGGTTGCCCTCGGTCGTCCTCACCGTCGCCGACCGCGCGTTTCGCAACGCCCAGGGTGAGCACCCGACCGAGGTGCCCATGGCCAGGGTGCTCACGCGCTCCGGCACCTGGGTCGTCCTGCATGGCGCCTCACTGGAGTCCCACTCCGAGCCGCGCGTCGCAATCATCGTCGAACCGGCGCATCCGGCGCGCATCACGTCCCTGCTCATGGCGGCCTACGGCCTCACCGAGCGGGAGCGCGATCTGACCCGGCTGGTCCTGCAGGGTTGTTCCACCGCTGAGATCGCTGCCGATCTCGTCGTCTCCCCGCACACGGTGCAGCAGCACCTCAAGAGCATTTTCGACAAGACCGGCGTACGCAGCCGGCGTGACTTGGTCGGAAAGGTGTTCTTCACGCATTACGAGCCGCGGCTGCGGGACAATGAGCACCGCATCCAAATCGTGAGGCCGTTACGCGGTGGACCCGTCGTACCCCTTCCGGACTCGGCGCAGGACCTCGGCGTCCTTCCTCTGGTCGGTCCCTACGACGAGGACCCGCGGCCCGCCGCGAGCCAACGCATCGCCTAGCTGCGCAGCCTCGTTGACCTCCTCGGCTTCCCAGCCCAAGGACCGCGCCACCTCCACGAGGTCGAGCTGATGGGGCGTGCCGAAGACCCGGTCGTAGTCCTGTTCGTACTCGGGCCTGCCCGGTTCGAGCTGGGCGAAGATCCCGCCGCCCCGGTTGTCCAACACAACGAGTGTCAAATCGGTCGCCGGCTCTCCGGGTGCCCTGGCCAACCCACCGAGGTCGTGGAGGAACGCCAGATCACCTATAAGGGCGAATGTGGGCCGGTCGGGCACCGACAGCGCGATCCCCACCGCTGTCGAGATAGAACCGTCGATACCGGCGACCCCCCGATTCGCGAGCATCTCGACACCGTCCCGCGGGTGCGCGTAGCGGTCCACGTCACGGATCGGAGTCGAGGAGCCGAGAAACAGCCGCGCCCCGTTCGGCAATGAGCACGCCACGTCACGGGCGACCCGGGCGCCGCCCAAATACGACTCGTCGACGATCCGATCCTGATAGGCCACCAGGGCGTCCCCGGCCGTCGCGAACGCCTCGATGAGCGCCGTGCCCGGGTCGTCTCTGTCATCACCACCTGACGACGCTTCCAACTGCTCGATCGGCAGACTGCGGCTAGTCCACTGTGGACCGAACGCGTACCGCTCCACCTTCACGTCCGGGTGGTCCAACAAGCGCTGGACTGCGCGGCTCAGCGTCGGCCGCCCGACGCAGATCACCCGCCGCGGCCGGTGCCCAACCATGAAGGGCTCTGACTCCAATAGACCCAGATAGCCTGGTACGGCCGCGGATCCCGCGTTGCCGGTCGGTTCAGCGAGAATCGGCCAACCCTCACGCCTAGCAACTTCGACCGCGATCGCGCTGACCCGAGCCGTCGTGTCGCCGATCACCAGCCAGGTTGAGCCCGCGTCCCCGGCGTTCGGGGCGGCGTACGGGCCGGCTTCCAGCGATGACGGCTTGTCGGACCTGAACCACGGGGCCCCATCCGGTCGCCCTTCCAGCGGCTCCGGCCAGGCCGCATCCTCGGTGCCTCGAGCACCGGATGCCGGCAGGCCCGGCAGCAACGGCGCACGCATTGGCAGGTTCAGGTGCACCGCTCCTGGCCGCCCGTCCGCAGTCCCCCGGGCGTGCCCCAGCGCACGGCAGACCAGCGAGCGCCAGCTTTGAGTGCTGCCGACAGCTCGCTCAGGCACCGCCACGTCGGCGAAGTACCGCACCGCATGCCCATAGAGCCCGATCTGGTCGATGGTCTGATTGGCCCCGATACCACGCAGCTCGGGCGGTCGATCCGCGGTCAAGGCGACCAGCGGCACGCCGGAGTACGACGCCTCCAGGAGCGCCGCGTGCAAGTGCACTGCTGCCGTCCCCGACGTCGTGAGAACCGGCACCGGGCTCGCCGAGCCCTTTGCCAGTCCCAGCGCCAGGAAACCAGCGCTGCGCTCGTCGGTCCGAACGTGCAACTGCAGGCGCCCCGCTCGCTCGGCCGCCGCGAAGGCGAGAGCCATCGGCGCTGAGCGTGAGCCGGGAGCCAGCACCACATGGTCAACCCCGCCCCGCACCAACTCGTCCACGACCACGCGGGCGAAAGCGGTCGACGGATTCACGCGGTCGATTCTGGAATGAGCGAGGAACCGCTTACCGCGGCAAGTCGCTCGTACCAGCGTTGTGTCGTCTCCTCGTCAGCTGCCACATCGGCCCGCAGGTCGGGATCGACCGATCGGACCGGTAGGAAGCCGTCAACTGGGACCAACGGGTCGGAACACACATCCCCATCGAGCAAGGCCCTCGTCGCCAGTCCACAGGCGTAGCGCAACTCGGGCAACGCGGCGGCCAGCGCGACACCCGCGGCCAGACCTACCGACGTCTCCAACGCCGAGGACACCACGACTGGCAGACCGCAGTTCTGCGCAACGGCGAGTGCGCGGCGCACCCCACCCAGCGGCTGGACCTTGAGCACTGCGATGTCGGCCGCGCCGAGCACCGCCACCCGCATCGAATCCTCGGCCCGGCGGATGGACTCGTCCGCCGCGATCGGGACCCCGACCCGAAGCCGCACCGCCGCTAACTCCGCCAAGGACTGACAGGGTTGCTCGGCGTACTCCAGCCCGCCGACCTCCCGGTCGATCTCCGAGATCGCCAGTACTGCCTCGGCCACCGACCATGCCCCATTGGCATCGATGCGCACCGCACCCGCAGAACCCAGGGCATCGCGTACGGCGGCGACCCGCTCCACATCCTCAGCCAGTGACTGCCCAGGCTCGGCCACCTTGACCTTTGCCGTACGGCAGCCCGACAGCAGGGCGATCTCCTGTGCGGTCGCAGCGTCAACCGCCGGCACCGTGCAGTTCACGGCGATCCGGTCCCGGATCGGCGCGGGCCACTCCCCCGCGGCCGCCTCAACCGCCGACGGCCACCACCGCCGCGCCTCGGCGACGCCGTAATCCCAGAACGGCGAGAACTCACCCCACCCGGAGGGTCCGCGGATCAGCATCCCCTCTCGGACAGTGATCCTTCGGAAACGGGACCGCAACGGAATCGAGTAGACCGCTGTCTCGACGCGCCGCCCCTGACCTGAGGTCCACGCGGTCTCCGACACCACAGCTAGATTAGTCGCCGATGGCTCGCCCCCTGACGGTTGTGCCCGCCCACCCCGTCAGCGCCGTCGCGGCAGCGCTCACGAACGCGCTGGCCGGCTCGAGCACGATCTGCGTGCTTCCTGACTTCCCAGCGCCGGCCGGCAACGGATGGCCCTCGGCGCTGCACCTGGACCAACCCGTGCCTGCTGACATCGCCGCATTGGTAGCGACTTCCGGTTCGACCGGCACACCGCATGCGGTGCAGTTGTCCGCCGGCGCGCTGCTGGCCAGTGCGCATGCCGCTATGCGCAGGTTGTCGGGCCCGGGCGTTTGGGTGTTGGCCCTTCCGGTCTCCTCGGTGGGCGGTCTGCAGGTCCTGATCCGCAGCCACCTGGCCGGCCTCGACCCGGTCAGCCTCGACCTCTCCGCAGGCTTCCGCCCAGCCGGCTTCGCCAAAGCGGCTCAGCTGCTGCCCGGCGGCCTGCCGCATTACACGTCGCTGGTGCCCACCCAACTGCGGCGCATCGTCGACGCCGGCGGGGGCGCCCTGGCTGCGCTGGCCAACTTCGACTCAGTCCTCATCGGAGGTGCCGCCCTCGACGCGGAGTTACGAGCCACGGCAGAGACCGCCGGCGTTCGGATCGTGTCCACGTACGGCATGACCGAGACCTCGGGTGGCTGTGTGTACGACGGCATCCCCCTCGAGGGGGTCCAGGTACGGGACTCCCCGGCGGGTCTGCGGATCGGCGGAGACGTGGTCGCCCGCGGCTACCACGGTGAACCCGAACTGAGCCGGGAGTCCTTCGTGGACGGCTGGTTCCTCACCCAGGACATCGGGCAGATCGACGCCCATGGAGTGGTCTCGGTGACTGGACGACGAGACGACGTCATCATCAGCGGTGGCGTCAACGTGGCAGCCGATGCGGTGGCCGAAGCCCTCCGTGGCCGCCCCGACATCACCGACGCAGCCGTGCTCGGCCGCAATGACCCCGAATGGGGCCAAGCCGTGATCGCCCTCGTCGTGCCGGTTCCGGGTGCGCAGCTGGATCTGGCCGACATCCGCGCCGACGTCACCACCCGGCTGGGTACCGCCGCGGCGCCGCGAGAGGTGGTCACCGTCGCCGCTCTCCCCCGCCTGCATTCGGGCAAACTCGACCGCGTGGCTGCTCAGGCGCTCGCTGCGGGAACCGGCGGGACCGGCGAAGAGGACCTGCGGTGACCGGCGTGCGGAACTGGTTGATCGGTGCCCGTCCGCGCACCCTCCCGGCCGCGGTTGCACCCGTCCTCGTCGGAACCGGGGCGGCCGCCGGCGTCGGCTCCTTCGTCCTGATTCGGGCGCTGCTGGCGCTGCTGGTCGCGCTGGCCCTGCAGGTCGGCGTGAACTACGCCAACGACTATTCCGACGGCGTGCGCGGCACGGACGCCCACCGAGTCGGACCGACTCGACTCGTCGCAGCCGGCCTCGCCAGCGGATCTGCTGTCCGTACTGCCGCACTGCTGTGTTTCACCGTGGCCGCTGCCGCGGGGCTCGTCCTCGCCGCGCTGACCACCTGGTGGTTGCTCCTGGTGGGAGCCGCCGCGATCGCTGCTGCCTGGTTCTACACCGGCGGCGCCAAGCCGTACGGGTATCGCGCACTGGGGGAACTCTCGGTGTTCCTGTTTTTCGGCGTCGTCGCGGTCGTCGGCACCAGCTACGTCCAAGCCGAACGGATCCTCCCGCAGGCCGTTGTGGCCTCGATCCCGGTCGGGCTGCTGGCGTGCGCCCTCTTGGTCGTGAACAACCTGCGCGACATCGAGGGCGACACGGACGTGGGCAAGCGGACCCTGGCCGTCGTCCTCGGTGACCGACGAACTCGATGGCTGTACGCGGCGCTCGTCGTCATGAGCTTCATCGTCGTGGCCGGACTTGCCCTGTACCGGCCCTTCGCCGCGCTAGCACTAGCGGCCGCGATCCTGGCGCTGCCGCCCGTTGGCGCGGTGCTCAGCGGAGCGCGCGCCCTCGATCTGCTCCCGGCGCTGCGCGATACCGGCCTGACCCAACTACTGCTTGGCGTCCTGCTCGCGATCGGGCTCGCGATCGGACGAGCCCCGTAACCGAGCTCGCAGATCGGCGCGAACCTGCCGGCGCTGTGCGATCGCACTGACGAGGGCGCCACGTTGCTTGCCCAACAGGAAGTAGGCGACCGGCGTCGAGAGCAGCAACGCGAAGAGGATGCCCGGAAAGCTGCCCAGGCCCAGTGCCCACAGGACGGCCAGCAGTACGGCGAAGATGGCCAGCCGAGCGGCGGTGTAGACCAGCGCCGCCTTAACCACGGCGGTCCTCCCACCTGGTGGACAGGACCACCGTCGTGCGGGTCCGGGACACCCCGCGAAGCCGGCTGATCGTCGAGACGACCCGTTCCAGCGCGGCGATGTCCGCGACGCGCACCCGGAGCAGGAACGCTTCCTCGCCGGCCACGTAGTAGCAGTCGGTGATCTCCGGCATCCGCCGCAGCGAGTCGACGAGTTCCTCGTCGGCTTCGACATCGGACTCGAAGACTCCGACCAGCGCGGTGACCGCTTCGCCGACAGCCGTTCGGTCGACAGCCGCGTGATATCCCAGGATCACACCGGTCGACTCGAGCTTCGACACCCGCTCATGGACCGACGGAGCCGAGAGGCCGACGGTACGCGCCAGTTCGGCATAGCTGGCCCGACCATTGGCCCGCAAAAGCTCAACGAGGCGGCCGTCGATTTCGTCCACTGGTCCCATCCTCCTCTCACGCGCGTATCGTTGACTGGGTCAGGGGTGATCAGGGTGTATGTGCTCGTTGGAATGCTGTTGATCGGCGCGCTCCTGTTCGTCCTGTGGCGGATGTCCGGGCCGTCAAGTCCTACCCGAAATCCTCGCGGCAGTGCTCGGCCCGGCCCGCCTCCAGCCCGCAAGCCCAGCCGCCCGCAGCCGCTCGGCCCTGACGACAATCCTGATTTTCTGCGCGAACTCGATCGTCGCACCAAGCGCGAAGAGGAGCCAACCTGAACTGATCATCCCCAGCGGATGTGCGCCTTCTCTTGCCAGAGGTCGAGGACGCTTTCGTCGCCGCTGACCTCCACCTGATCTCGCGGGAGGCGGTTCCACAAGAACAGGTACATCGCCGACGCGGGGGCAGCGACTGCCGCCTCCGCTGGCTTGCATCCGTCGTGGCTGATCTCCCGCCCCTGCGCGCCGATCGTGATGTGCCAGACCCGGTCATCGTCGATGAGGCTGACGCGGAGCGTGCGCGGTTGCGCTGAGCGCAGTGATCCGCCACCGCGAGCGAAGAAGCCGTCGATCAACTCTGCGACCCCGTCCCCGGCGAACTCAGCGTCGTAGTCCGGCCGGACGCCGAGACAGGCGTCGGCGTCGGCCCGATGGATGGCGGTCTCGTGTGCCTGCCGACGTGCCCAGAACTCCAATGGAGACGGCGCAGGGAGGAACGTCCAGGACCTGACGTCGGGCGGTGCGTGCCGAAACGCCTCGACGAGCGCGGCGTGCCCTTCGGCGTACCAGTCGAGTAGGTCCTGCTTCGGAGCCTTTGCCAGTGCATGCTGTCCGGTCTTGACCGGTTCACGGACATGCCTGGTCGCCCAACGGTGAACCTTGCCGATGTGGGCTACCAAGTCGGCGACGGTCCAGGTCGGACAGGTGGGCACCTCGGCGTCCAGCCCGGCCTCGCGGGCAGCCGATCCCAGCGCCTGACCCTGACGCTCGAGTTCGGCGATGAAGTCGCTGCGGTTCATGGGACCGACTAGTTGATGCCCGCGTAGGAGTGCAGCCCACTGGTGACCAGATTGACGTAGAGCAGATTGAAGAACATCACGACCAGCCCGGCCACATTGATCCACGCCGCCGCGCGGCCCCTCCAGCCGGCGGTGGCTCGGGCGTGCAGGTAGGACGCGTAGACGATCCAGGCGATGAAGGCCCAGGTCTCCTTTGGATCCCAGCCCCAGAACCGGCCCCAGGCGCTCTCGGCCCAGACCGCACCGGCGATGACCCCGAAGGTGAAGATCGGGAAGCCGAAGACGACCATGCGGTGCGCGGCGCGGTCCAGGGTCTCGGAGTTCGGAAGCCATTGCCCGATCCGTGCGGTCATCGCCCGCGCAGCGCTACCGGCTTCCTCGAAGCGGGAGCGCACGAGGAACAGCACGCTGATGATTCCGCTCGTCAGAAACGCCCCGAAGCCGATGCTGACGGTGGTCACGTGGACCACCAGCCAGCGCGACCGAAGTGCCGCCACGAGGGGACCCGACTCGGTGTAGAGGAAGAGCCCCACCAGGACCATGCCGACGGTTACCGGCAGGGTCACGAACAGTCCCACGGTCCGCAGTCGCGGCGTGCGCAGCGCCAGGAACAGGAACCCGCCCACTCCCACGAAGGCGACCATCGTGGCGAACTCGAACATGTTGCCCAGCGGAATCCGTTCGGCCGCCAGCCCGCGCAGCAGCAGCACCGCCGCATGCAATACCGCCCCCAGCACGGTGATCCCCATGGCGACCTGCCCGACGCGGGAGGCGGTCGGCGCCACAACGTCGTCACTGACCGATGAACCGTCGGGGGTGACCAGCGTCTTCGCGGGAGTCCGCCGAGAGAAGGCGAGCTCAGCCGCGAACGCCAGCGTCGCCATGCTGTAGACGAGGATCGTCAGAGTGAAGAGCGTGTCGGACAGGCCGGCAAGGTTCCCAGCGTCAGACATGAGCTGTCTTCTCCTTCTGATCCACGGCGTTGGCCAGTGCGGTACGGATGCGCTGCACAACCTGCTCGAACTCGGCCGGATCAGCACTGCCCCCCTGCGCCAATCCACCGATCTCCAGCACCTTAGCCCCGGGCCGCACGAAGACGCGGCGCCGTCGCACCAGCAGCGTGGCCAGCAGCCCGCTCAACATCACCAGCGCGCTGATCAAGACGGCCGCCTGGCCCGGGTCTCGGTGCACCTGGAGGGCAGCGAACTCCTTGAACCCGGTGAAGGTGATGGACGTGCCATCCGGCAGGTCCAGGGACTCCCCGGGTCGCAGATTGGCCGAACCCACGCGCTCCAACTGCCCACGCTCGATCCGGTCCTGGTCGAGGGTGAACACGTTCTGCGGGATTCCGCTGTCCAGGCCCAACGTCCCGGCATAGACCACGATCGCGACCGCGGGATCCAACGGTCTCGGGTCCACCGAGGTCAACAGGCCACCGCCGACATCCTGGGCGGTGGGTAGGAACACACCCTGTACGGCCAGTTGGTCTCGTCCTTCGCCGAGGTCCGGCAGCTTCAGCACACCCTCGGAGAGCATCGTCGAGGAGTCCGTCGGCAGGAACGGCGCGGACAGGTCGGTCAGCTGCGTACCGTCCGGCAGGATGACCGAGAAGATCGGCGCGAAGCCCCTGCCGGTGAGGTAGAGCCGAGTCCCGTCGACCCGCAGCGGTGAGTTGATCCCGATCGTGGCCCGCTCCTCGGGTCCGTCGGCGGTCCGGCTGTAGGTGATGTCGCCGGTGAAACTGGCTGGCGTCAGATTGGGCTCATAGCGAGCCCGGAAGTCGTCGAGATCGACACAGAGCGGGGTGAGGTCCGCGCCGTCGATCAGTGGTCCGGCGGTGTAGGTGTCGTACTGCTGAAACGTGTTGCAGAAGCCTTGCCCCTCCTGGACCAACACGCTGCCCTGGTATCCCCAGAGCTTGCCGAAAGCAAGGCTGATCAGCAGTGCGAGCAGGGCCAGGTGGAAGACGATGTTTCCGGTCTCCTTCAACATCCCGCGCTCCCCCGACAGGGCGCCGTCCTTGCGTACGACGCGATAGCGGGCGACCAGCAGTTCCTCCTCGGCGAGGTCCAATGCCCTGTCGGCGGCGAGTTCGGTGTCGAGTTCGGCGTGCCGCGGCAGCCGGGACAGCCGGCTCGGCGCCCTCGGCGGCTCGGTCCGCAGCGATCGGATGTGTCCCCACGTCCGGGGCACCAAACACCCGATCAGCGACACGAACAGCAGCAGGTAGATCGCAGCGAACCAAGGCGAGGCAAACACGTCGAAGAGCCCGAGCCGGTCAAGGAACGGGGCAAGCGAGGGATGGTCGCTGAAATACTCGGCGACCGCCGTCTGGGAGAGCGGTCGCTGCGGGAGCAGGGATCCGGGTACGGCTGCGAGCGCGAGCAGAAACAGCAGCATCAAGGCGGTCCGCATGCTGGTCAGCCAGCGCCACCAAACCCGTGCGATGCTCCCTCCCTCTCGGCTCACAGCGCTGACCCGTCCAGGCCCACGCTGGCCAGCCACGCGCGCAGCCAGTTCATCGCCTGATCCCACGCGCCGGTGACCAGCAGGATGCCGATCAGGATGAGGAACCCGCCGCCAATCTTCATCACGGTTTCTGCGTGCCGACGGGCGAAATCACTGACCCGCAGAGCCCGCCCGGCGCCCAAGGCCGTCAGAACGAAGGGGATCCCGAGCCCCAGGCAGTACGTGAATCCCAGCAGCGCGCCGCGCCAGGCCGATGCCTCGGTGAATGCCAGGCTGTTGATTGCCCCCAGCGTGGGACCCAGGCACGGCGTCCACCCGAGCCCGAAGACCACGCCCAGCAGTGGTGCGCCGACCAAGCCCGCACGCGGCAGCCGGCGCCAGCGCCACTGCCGCGACAGCAGGGGAATCAGGCCGAGGAAGGCCAGGCCCAGCACGACCGTGATCGCCCCTAGCACGATCGTGATGACGCGCTGCTGTTCCAGCAGGACCCGGCCGAGTCCACCGAAGGCCGCGCCGAAGCTGGTGAACACCACTGTGAAGCCGAGTACGAACAGCAGCGCCCCGGCAACCATCCGCCCACGCACCGCCGCAGCCCGCACGGTCGTCGCGCTGCTCACCGAGCTCCGCGTTACGTCCGAAGGAACGGCCGCTATTGCCGTCGCCTTATCGGACGTAGCGACATCCGTACCCGCGAGGCCCGCTACGTAGGACAAGTACCCAGGTACGAGCGGAAGCACGCAGGGCGAGAAGAAGCTGATCGTCCCGACGAGCAGGCTGACGGCCATTGCGACCAGCAGCGGCCCGTCGGCGACGGTGTCCTTGAATGTGTCGCCGAGGTCGGCGGCCAGCACCATCATCATCAGGCGACCAGCATGTCGAGGACCTGACGCAGCTCCTCGGCAGCCACCACGGCGACATACACAGCGGCAACCCGACCGTCACCGTCCAGGATGATCGTGGACGGGATCGCGTTGGCCGGGAAATCCCGGAAGGCCAATGCCACCTCCCCGCGGGGGTCGAACAGAGACGGATACGTGATCCCCTTGTCGTGGAGGAAGGCCTCGGCCAATTGGCGGTCGTCTTTGACGTTCACGCCGAGAAAGCTCACCCCGTCGTCCTCGACCGCGTCGTAGACCTGTTGGAACTCAGGGGTTTCCACCCGACACGGCGCACACCACGAACCCCAGAAATTGAGCACGACGATGTCGCCCGCCAGGTCGGCCGACTCGAAGTCCGAGCCATCCAGCAACTCGCCGGAGAACTCGGGTGCCGAGGCCCGGTCGCCCTCCTCGATGACCTCACCGTCCGGGGTCCCGGCGACGAAGCGGAACTCGCCCCCGTTGCTGACGTCCACCGCATCCGAACCACTCGTGCACGCCGCCAGTGCGCCGACCAGGACGACTGCGGCTGCCAACCTCGCCTTCCCAGTCATCGTCAAGCTCCCGGCACTGCGTTGGGATCCGTCGCGCCGGCCGGTTCGGCGTAGGTGATGCCGGCCAGCTTCGTGCCCTCGAAGGCGATCGAGGTCAGGCTGGCCAGCCCGCACTCCCGCTTGCGCGGGTCATGCCACAGTCGCCGCCCTTCCAGAAATCGGCGCAACGTCCAGACCGCCAACTGGTGGCTGACGAGCAGCGCTTCGTGCCCCTCGGCCGCGGCCCGGGCATCCTGCACCGCCGCCAGCATCCGGGCGGCTACCTCCGCATACGGCTCGCCCCACGACGGCCGGATCGGATTCCGGAGGTGGATCCAATTGGCCGGCCGCTTCAGCGAACCGTCTCCGACCCCGAACCGGGATCCTTCGAAGACGTTGGTCGGCTCGAGAAGTCGGTCGTCCCCGTGGATCTCCAACCCGAGGCGTTCGGCGATCGGGGCCGCGGTCTCCAGCGCGCGCTGTAGTGGGCTGGAGGCGAGGTAGGTGATGTCGAAATCAGCGACATGGTCCGCGATCGTGTCGGCCATCTCGTTGCCGCGAACGGACAGGCCGTAGCCGGGGAGGCGGCCGTACAGGATCCCGTCCGGGTTGTGCACCTCTCCATGCCGCAGGACGTGCACGACAGTGCGCGTCATCCGGCACTTCCAGAGCGGGCAGCCGCAGCCGCCGCGGGTGGCAGCGCGTCCAGGATCTGATTGACCGCCGAGTCGTCCAGGGCCCCGGAGACGAACCACGCCTCGAACGCCGACGGCGGCAGGTAGACCCCGTACGCGAGCATCTCGTGGAAGAACGCCGCGTA
>JALZIX010000012.1 GCA_030860025.1 Actinomycetota bacterium | reverse complement strand
AGGCCCGCATACCGGCCAGGGTACGGGTGCGTGAAGATGATGCGGTGCCGATCGAGTTTCCCAAGCTGGGGAGCGGGAAGATCCGCGATCTCTACGTCGTCGACGACGGCCATCTGCTTCTGGTGGCAAGTGACCGGATCTCGGCCTACGACTGGGTGCTGCCCACCGAGATACCGGACAAGGGCCGGGTCTTGACTGCCCTGTCGGCCTGGTGGTTCGAAGAACTTGCCGATGTGGTGGCAAATCACCTCGTCTCGGCAGCTTCTCCGCCGGTTCCTGAGGAGGTCGCCGGGCGGGCCATGCTCGTGCAGCGGCTGCGGATGATCCCGGTGGAGTGTGTGGTCCGCGGCTATGTCGCGGGCTCGGCGGTCGGCCCGGGTTGCGCCGAAGGGGACAAGCTGCCGGCGCCGATCTTCACCCCGACGACCAAGGCGGCGGTGGGTGCGCATGACGAGCCGATGAGCTTCGAGGAGGTAGTGGATACGGTTGGTGCCGACCTTGCCGAGGCACTGCGTGAACGCAGCCTGGCCGTGTACGGGCAGGCCGCCGCGATCGCGCTGACCCGCGGACTGATCTTGGCTGACACCAAGCTGGAGTTCGGTGTGTCTGGTGATGGGTCGCTGGTCCTCGGTGACGAGGTGCTGACGCCGGACTCGTCGCGGTACTGGTCGGCCGCCGATTGGGCTCCCGGGCAGCGGCAGGCGTCGTACGACAAGCAGTACGTCCGCGACTGGCTGACTGCCGAATCCGGCTGGGACCGTACCTCCGGCGTACCGCCGCCCGAGCTCCCGCCGTACGTGGTGACCGGCACCCGAGAGCGCTACCTCGCCGCGTACGAACTGCTCACCGGGACCCGGCTCGCCCTCCCGTCGTGATCTTGACCTTATTGCGGCGACACGCCGGTAGCAGGCGCCGAAAACCGCAATAAGGTCAAGATCACGACAGGTAACCCCTGCGCATGTGGATAGCCCGAGCGCCCGGTGCCGCATCTCGTCGACAGTCTCGAGATGCACAAGGAGCACCCGCCGAAGCCGGCGACGGGACTTGAGAGCCTGCGCCCTGCATTACCGATGACCCGTGCGCAGGCGATCGAGCAAGGTTTGTCGCCGTGGCAATTGCGTAATGGCGAACTGGTGCATGTTGCGCGGGACACCTATCTCCCACCAGGAATGGACGAGGACCTACTCACTCGCGCTCGGGGGGTTCTGCTCACGATGCCCGCTCAGTCGCTGATCAGTCACGACAGCGCGGCGCGGATCTGGGGGATTGAGCTGCCCCGAAGCGCCGAATCCCCACTGGTGCACGTCGTGACACCGCGAGCGTTGCGAACCAAGCATCGCGCCGATCGGTTCGTGCACGAAGCGGTACGACTCGGACCCCACGACGGTGACATAGTCGAGGGGCTGGCAATAACCTCGCCCGCCCGAACCTGGTGGGATCTCGCCACTGTGCTGGGATCGGCCGATCTTCTGGCGGTCACCGATCAGCTGCTTCGTACGTGGGCGCCAAGGGTTCTGCTCGAGCGAATGCTCGCCGAGCACCGCGGCGAGCGCGGGGCGGTCCGAGCCCGGCTGGCGCTTCGTTACGGCGACCCTCGATCCGAGTCACGGATGGAGGCAGTGCTTCGCTGGGTCATCATCGAGGGAGGGTTGCCCGCACCAGAGCTGCAGTTCGTCGTCAAGGACGCGAACGGAACATTCGTCGCCAGAGTCGACCTGGCTTATCCGGAGTTGCGGATCGCCATCGAATTCGACGGTGCGATTCATCGCGAGGCGGAAGTCTTCGCCAGTGACCTTCGCAGGCAGAACAGGCTGGTCGCCGCCGGTTGGACTGTGCTGCGCTTCTCCGGTTCTGACGTGCTGACCCATCCGGAAGAGGTGGTGAAGCAGGTGCTCGCTGCGCGATTGACAGCGGTCCGTGCCCCCTCGGCCGGCTGAACGAAACTGTCCCACAAACCCCCTGATCTTGACCTTGTGGTGTGTTTTCGAGTGCATTTCACGGCGTGTCGCCGCAATAAGGTCAAGATCACCGCAGGGAATCGGCGGCGAGTGGGTGCCCGGGGTTGCTGCGCTGCACGGATAGGCTGACCGAGTGACCCGGGTCGTCGTCGATGTCATGCTCAAACCGGAGATCTCCGACCCACAGGGCCAGGCCGTGCTCGGCGCGCTGACCAGGCTCGGCCACGAAGGCGTGCGTGGCGTACGCCAGGGCAAGCGATTCGAGCTCGAGGTCAGCGATCCGGTCGACGAGGCAGCCATCGCGCAGATCGCGGACACTCTGCTCGCGAACCCGGTCATCGAGGA
>JALZIX010000007.1 GCA_030860025.1 Actinomycetota bacterium | reverse complement strand
ACCTGCTGCGCGACATCGTGCTGGCTGCGGGCATCCGGCGGCTCCCCGAGGGACCTGCTGCGGGCCTCCTCCATCTCCTCGTGCCGCTCCTCTTCGA
Organism: Actinomycetota bacterium; assembly: GCA_030860025.1. GTDB lineage: Bacteria > Actinomycetota > Actinomycetes > Mycobacteriales > Geodermatophilaceae > JACCQS01. The sequence goes on along the minus strand of JALZIX010000007.1, from coordinate 9,625 downwards.
CTTCTGCGGTCAGGCGTGCGCCGGCCTCCTCATCGCGGGTGAGGTTCTCGCCGCTCTTGGGATCGAACAGGTGCATCTTGCGGGTGTCCACCCAGATCTCGGTCTCGCGTCCCGGGCGGATCCGGCTGGTGGAGTCGATGGCGATGATCAGCTGGGTACGGAGTTGCTCGCTGTCCAGCTCCCGGGACAGGTCCGCCAGTTGATGGCTGACCTCCTCGGAGGCCTCGAACGGGATGTAGGCGTACTGCTCGTTGCCCAGCCACTCGGTGACGTCCACCTGGGCGGTGAAGATGTCCCCCTTGTCCCGCTTGTCGGAGTCGACGAGCTTGGCGTCCTCGAAGGCCTCCGGACGCACCCCCATCAGCATCACCTGGTGGCCGCTGGCCGCCTCACGTTGACGGTCGGTGGTGAGCTGGATCGGGCCCAACGGCGTGTCGAGGTGGCCGTCGCGTACCTCGGCCGGCAGGAAGTTCATCGGCGGCGAGCCGATGAAGCCGGCCACGAACAGGTTGACCGGCTGCTCGTAGAGCTCGCGCGGCGAGGCGATCTGCTGCAGCACGCCCTTGCGCATCACGGCCACCCGGTCCCCGAGCGTCATCGCCTCGGTCTGGTCGTGGGTGACATAGACCGTGGTGATGCCGAGCCGCCGCTGCAGCCGGGAGATCTCTGTGCGCATCTGGCCGCGCAACTTGGCGTCGAGGTTGGACAGCGGCTCGTCGAACAGGAACGCGTCCGCGTGGCGCACGATCGCCCGGCCCATGGCCACCCGCTGGCGCTGGCCGCCGGAAAGGTTCGCCGGCTTGCGGTCCAGGTGCTCCTCCAACTCCAGCAGCGAGGATGCCTCGCGTACCCGAGTGTCGACTTCGGGCTGCGGCGTCTTGGCCAGTCGGAGCGGGAAGGCGATGTTCTCGTAGACCGTCAGGTGCGGGTAGAGCGCGTAGTTCTGGAACACCATCGACAGGTTGCGTTCGCGGGGTGCCTTGTCGTTGACCCGGTTGCCGCCGATCAGCATGTCCCCTGAGGTGATGTCCTCCAGGCCGACGATCATCCGCAACAGCGTGGACTTTCCGCAGCCGGACGGGCCGACCAGGATGACGAACTCCCCGTCGTCGATGTCGATGCTGATGTCGTTCACCGCCTGGAAACCGTCGCCGTACTCCTTGACGATGTTCTTGATCTCGATGGCTGCCATCGTGTGGATCTCCTTGTCAGGTGGGGGCGCTCAGCCCTTGACGGCGCCGTTGGTCAGACCCGCGACGATCTTTTGCTGGAAGAGGAGTACCAGGATGATCACCGGGACGGTGACCACCACCGACGCCGCCGCGATCGGAGCGGTCGGCTGGGAGAACTGACTGGCACCGCTGAAGAACGCCAGCGCCGCCGGCACCGGCCGGGCGGCCTCGCTCGAAGTGAGCGTGATCCCGAAGATGAAGTCGTTCCAGATCGCGAAGAAGGTGAGGATGGCCGCCGTGAACACTCCTGGCGCGGCCAGCGGCACGATCACCTTGCGGAACGCCTGCCAGGCCGTCGCTCCGTCGACCTGGGCGGCCTGCTCCATCTCCCACGGAATCTCGCGGAAGAACGCCGAGAGCACGTACACCGACAGCGGCAGCGAGAAGGACAGGTACGGGATGATCAGGCCGATCCAGGTGTCGTACAGCCCTACCGTGCGCCACAGGTTGAACAGCGGCGTGGCGATAGCGATGATCGGGAACACGGTGATCGCCAGGGCGACCCCCAAGAGCAGCCGCTTACCCGGGAATTCGAGCCGAGCAACCGCGTAGGCGGCGAACATTGCCAGGACGACCGAGATCGTCGTGGCGATGAGCGAGATGCCCACCGAGTTGCGCAGTGCGCTGGTGAACAGGTCACTGCCGAAGACGATCTCGTAGTTCTCCCAACTGAATGCCGACGGCCAGAAGGCCTGGTTGGTGATGTCGTCGCCGGCCTTGAACGAGAGCGAGAAGATCCAGGCCACCGGGATCAGCGCATAGACCATGATCAGGACCGCACCGACGATCCAGAAGGCCTGGCCCTTGCGATCGGTATTCATCAGGCACCCCTCTGCTGGGCCAGGTTGGTCTTGAATCCCTTGATGAACATGACGGCGATCAGCACGACAAGGATCGCCAGGATGACGCTCACCGCCGAGCCCAACCCGATCATCACTCGGGTGATCGTTTGTCGATACGCCAGGAACGACAAGGTCTCCGTGCCGTTGGCGCCCTGCGTCATGATGAAGACGTTGTCGAAGATCCGGAACGCGTCAAGCGTGCGGAAGAGCAGCGCGACCATGATCGCGCCCTTCATGTTCGGCACGATGACCTTGATGAAGCGTTGCCACGCGGTGGCGCCGTCGACCTTCGCCGCCTCGAGGTAGTCCTGCGGGATCTGCGCCAGGCCCGCCAAGAGCAGCAGTGACATGAACGGTGTGGTCTTCCAGATCTCGGACAGGCAGATGACCACGAGTGAGGGGAGCGTCTCGCCGAACCAGTCGGTATCGCCGCCGAACAACGGGTTGACGAACCCGTACGCCGGGGTGAAGGCGTACTGCCAGGCGTACGCGGAGACGACCGTGATGATGCCGTAGGGCACCAGGATCGCGGTACGGACCGCCTTGCGCAGATACAGCGCACGGTGCATCACCAGGGCCAGCGCGAACCCGAGGACGAACTCGGCGATGACGGTGACGATGGTGATCCCCGCGGTCACGCCGAACTGCCGCCAGAACAGGCCGTCGGTCAGGATCGTCGTGTAGTTGCCGAGGCCGATGAACTCGCGCCCCTCCGGGTCGGTCAGCCGGAAGTCGAACAGGGAGTACCAGATCGCATTCAGGATCGGGTACGCAGTGACCGCCACCATGACGATGAACGCTGGCCCGGCGAGCATCCAGCCGAGGTTGCGCTCCTTGCGGGCCCGGTCGGTGATGCGCGGTCGGCGCAGGTCCGGCCCGGAGGTCTGGCTCTCAACCTGGGCCCGCGTTTCCGCGGCAGCGGCGGGGACCGTGGTGCTCACGTGGGCCTCCTAGAGTTGCGCGGCCAGGCCGAGCCCAGCCGGTGCGTTGGCCGGGGTCACAGCAGCTGCTCGTTGCGGAGCACGCCTTCGATCAGGGCCGCCGACGCCTCCGGAGTGGAGTCCGGCGAGAGCGCGTCCGGCGGGTGGTAGGACTGCTGGATCGCTCCGGTCACGTCGCCGTAGTAGGCGCTGATCGGCCGAGGTGCTGCGTCGATGAGTCCCTCCCGGATCTCCTCGAACATCGGGAAGGCTTCCTGGATCTCCGGGTCCTCGTACACTTCCTCGGCGGCGGCCGGGTCGCCCGCCGACAGCATGTAGGCCTTCTGGCTCTCCGGCGAGCGAAGGCAGCGGATCGCCTCTACAGCCGCGTCCTGCTCCTCGCTGAAGGCGCCGACGCTGATTCCGATCCCGCCCAGCGGAGTGGCGCTGTCGGTGCCCTCGACGACCTGGGGATAGCGGGTCCAGCCGACGTCGTCCGCGAAGTTCTCGGGCAAGGAGCCGTCCTCCATCCCGGCGGCGAAGGCCGACCAGACGTAGGGCCAGTTCACCATGAACCCCCCGTTCTCGGACTGGAACGCTGCCCGCGACTCCTCCTCACCAGCAGTGCTGAGCGCCGGGGGCGCGACCGGGGAGTCGGCGATCGTCCTCATGATCCGGGCGGCCTCCGCGCCGGCCTCCTCGTCGATGGTGGCCTCGACCTCCTCGGCCGGCACGCCCTCACTCTCCTCGCTGAGGATCGAACCCCCGGCTGACTCGACCAGCGCATTCACCCAGACCATCAGGCTTTCGTTGCGCCGGCCCTGCACCGCCAGCGTGGTGTCGGTGGCCTCGCCCGCCTCGATGAGTTGGTCCCACGTGACCGGCTCGTTCTCCAGGTCGAGCCCGGCCTCCTCGGCCACGGACTTCTTGTACCAGAGCAGTTGGGTGTTGCCGTAGAACGGCGCCGAGAACATGGTGTCCTCGTAGATCGACTGTTCGAGCGGGCCCTGCAGGACGCCCTCGGAGAACTCGGCGCGTTCATCGTCGGTGAATGGCCGCAGGAACTCCGCGTTGGCGAACTCGGCCATGAAAGGGGGGTCCAGGCTGAGCAGATCGACCGAACTGTCTGCGGCGGCGAGGCGGCGCAGGAGTTGTTCCCGTTGCCCGGCGGCCGCGTTGGGCAGCAATGAGATCTGGATCTCGTACGCGCCGGCTGCCTGCTCGTTGCACGCGTCGGCGAGGGGCACCTGAGCCGCGTTGTTGATGTACCACGTGAGCAGCGGCGCACCGCTGCCGTCGTCGCCGCTCCCGCAGGCGCTGAGCATTGTCACCGAGACGGCGGCGGACACTACCGCGGCCCACCGCCGCGATCGACCTCGGTTCGGCAGGGACCTGTACATCACGTCGCCTCCAAGGTCGGCTACACGAAGTCGCCCCACCGTGGACCATTGCGCTGCGCTGCACAAGACCCAACGCCTTTGTCCAGCCGCCGTCGGAGCGCACTGGGGTGTCGGTCGGGGTTGGACGGTGCGCGGACGTGGGCAATCATCAGCCTCCGCCAGTTATGGGCAGGAGGCTCATGATCGACACCGGACACTACTTGCGCTTCGCCCGAGTCGAGTCGGTCGAGCAGACCGACCGCGGGGTGTTGGCCGAGCTGCACGGCGAGCAGTTACGGATCGATCTGGTCCGAGACGACGTGGTGCGGGTGAAGATCAGCCGCGGTGGTGCGTTCGACGAATCGCCGACCTTCGCCGTGTGCGTAGACCCGATGGCGAATGACCCGGAGTTCTCCTTCGAGCGGGATGCTGAGGTCATCCGTCTGCGCACGGCCGCGATGGTGGTGTCGTTGTGGCTGGACCCGTTCCGGATCGACGTGCACCGCGTCGACGGCAGCCCCGTTCTGGAGAGTGCACCGGATGCGGCCGGCGATTACTGGACCTACGCGACGCTCAACGACGCGTTCACGGTTCGGCGCCGGTGCCGCCAGGAGGACGCGTTCTTCGGACTTGGCGAGAAGTCCGGTCGGCACAACCGCAAGGGACGCGACTTCACCCTGTGGAACACCGATGTGCTCGACCCCGTGCCGACCCGCGAGTTCACTGCGAATCGGGCCAACGATGACCCGCGGTCAGATCGCACCAGTACGGAGTTCGATCCGTACTACGTGTCGATCCCGTTCGTCTATCACCAGACCTACCCGGCCGGGACGATGGCGGCGTCTTTCGTGGACAACGGTTACCGCGGCACCTATGAGTTCTCCGACCCGGAGGAGTACCGCATCCATTTCGCGGCCGGCCAGTACACCGAATACATCTTCGCCGGACCTGATCTGCCGGAGATTCTGAGGGCGTACACCTGGCTGACCGGGCGCATGGCCGCGCCCCCGCTGTGGGCCCTCGGATATCACCAGTGCCGCTGGTTCCGCTACACCCAGGAAGCTGTCGAGCGACTGGCCGAGCGCCACCGTGAGGCCGAGATCCCATGCGACGCATTGTGGCTCGACATCGAGTACATGGACGGCTACCGGGTCTTCACTTGGGACACCGAAGCCTTTCCGGACGTACCCGGCATGCTGACCCGGATGGCCGAGCACGGTTTTCGAGTGATCACGATCATCGACCCCGGGGTGAAGTTCGAACCGGGATATTGGGTCTTCGACCAGGCAGAGGACTCGGATCTGTTGTGCCGCACGGAAGGCGGCGACATCTACATCGGCCAGGTCTGGCCGGGCAAAACCGCCTTCCCCGATTTCACCACCGAGAAGGCCCGTACCTGGTGGGGCGAGCTGAACGCAGCACATGTTCAGTCCGGACTGGCCGGGATCTGGAACGACATGAACGAACCGGCCACCGGCAGCATCGCGCCCACTGCCATGCGCTTTCGCGGCGGGCAGGATTCACACGAGCGTTACCACAACCAATACGCGCTGCTCATGGCCATGGGCACGACCAAGGGGCTGCTGGCCGCGATGCCGGACAGACGGACGTTCGTGCTGTCCCGGGCGGGCTCGGCCGGCATCCAGCGGTATGCGGCGAACTGGATGGGGGACAACCAGTCCCGCTGGGACCACATGTGGATGAGCATCCCTATGGGCATGGGCTTGGGAATCAGCGGCCAACCATTCGTCGGCGCCGATGTCGGTGGGTTCCAGGGGACCTGTGGTGCGGAGCTGTTCCTGCGCTGGATGCAATACGGAACGCTGACTCCGTTCTGCCGCAACCACTCCGAGATCGGAAACGTCGACCAGTACGCCTGGGCCTTCGGCCCGGTCATAGAGAACCTGGTCCGCGAGGCGATTCGGCTGCGCTACCGGTTGATGCCCTATCTCTACGCCGCCTTCCTGTACGCGTCCGAGACCGGGGCGCCGGTCCAGCGGCCGCTGACCTTCGATTACCAGTACGACCCGACGGTGCGCGACATCGACGACGAGTACTTGCTCGGTTCCGACCTCCTGGTCGCTCCAGTGCTCACTGCCGGCGCGACTAACCGGCACGTCTATCTGCCGGAAGGCACCTGGTACGACTGGCATTCCGATGAGCCGCTGGCCGGCAACAGCTTTGTGATCGCCCCGACACCGATGGACCGTATTCCGATCTACGCCCGGGCAGGTGCGGTCATCCCGATGTGGCCGCAGGCGCCCGCCACGACCGCCGGCTACCACCCCGCGGCCGTCGAACTGCACCTGTTCCCACCCACCGTCGACGGCACGACCCGCTCGTTCCTACAGGAGGACGACGGACTCACCTTCGCCGCCCAGGACGGCGCCCGGTTCCGCACCAAACTCCACGTGACCCGCACCGGCCGGCGGATGACGCTCAACGCGGCGGTCGAGGGCGACGGTTTTCCGGAGTTCGCCCGAGAGGCCTTCCACCTGGTCTTCCACGGTGGCACTCCGGACCGCATAGAGCTCGACGGTGTCGAGATCACGGGCACAGGTGACCACTTCGCGCTGCCCAACACCGGGAGCGGCTTCGTGGTCGAGCTCGAGCTCGGCGAGTGACGCCGGAACCGACTGTTCGGGATACAGCTCAGCTCATCGCTTGCCCAGTCGCGGGGCGAAGAAGGCGTCGATCCGGCGCCAAGCGTCCTCCGCCGACTGCGGCCCGTTCTGCCCGGGTCTGTGTGCCACTTGATCTTGTGCTTCCTTCGTAGGGCTTCGACCGAGGGCGCCCTGGTGCCTGCTGCTCGAGCAGTCGTAAGGGGCGGCGAGGGTTCTACTCAGGGGCCGGCCTTGGAACAGCTTCGGACGCCTCAGCGCGGTACACGTCGTCGTCGCACATGGGCGCGCGTACTCACAGGCCCCGCATGCGTAGAGCGGCCTGGGTGCGGTCGCGGACCTGAAGCTTTGTCAGCACCCGCGAGACGTGGTTCTGCACGGTCTTGAGGGTCACCTGCAGCTCGCGGGCGATCTCGGCGTTGGTCCGGCCGTCGGCGATGAGGGCAAGCACCTCCGCCTCGCGGTCGGTGAGCTGTTCTTGACCCCCCAGAGCAGCTTTGCCGCCGGCGAGCAGGCGTGCGGCCACTTTTGCGCCGAACACCGCGCCCCCCGCCGCCACGGTGCGGATTGCGGCGAGCACGTCCTCCTGGCCGGCCCCCTTGAGCACGTAGCCGCGGGCCCCCATGCGCATCGCGGCGGCCACCGCGTCGTCGTCGTCCACCATCGTCAGCACGAGGACCGCGGTCCCGGGCGCGTCGCGGACGATCCGGCGAGTCGCCTCCAGTCCCGGGACGCCGGGCAGGTTCAGGTCCATCAAGACGACGTCCGGCCGGTGCTCGAGGGCTAGCCGGACCGCGGTCGCGCCGTCGCCTGCCGCGGCCAGCAGGCACACATCGGGGACGGTAGCCAGCAGCGAGGCGAGCCCGTCCCGGAAGAGTGGGTGGTCGTCAACGACGAGGACACCGATCACAGCACGACTCCGTCCGAGGGTGGTATCGCGGCTTCTGCACGGGGAAGCGGCAGCCGCAGGCGCACCGTGGTTCCCTTGCCTGCGCGGGCGTCGATGACCAGGGTTCCGCCGAGGTCGGTCGCGCGCTCCCGCATGCCCGACAGACCGGAGCCGCCGACGCGAGGTCGCACCATGCCGGAGCCGTTGTCGGCGATCTCGGCACAGAGTTCCTCGTGGTCGGCTCGAAGGGTCACCTGGCAGGTGGACGCCCCGGAGTGGCGCACGGCGTTGGTGATCGCCTCCTGAACCACCCGGTAGCAGGCCACCTCGGCCGCCGCGGGCAGCGCGGGCAGTTCGTCGTCTGCGTCGACGTCCATGCCGTGGGGCAGCTCCCGTCCCAGCCGTGCGGCCAGCTCGCGCACCGCGCCCACCAGGTCCAGCTCGTCCAGGGACGGCGGACGCAGTCCCTCCACCACGCGGCGCACGTCCTGCACCGCGTCCTGGATGCCGGTCCGCAGGTCGAGCAGCGCTCCGTCGGCCGCCGTGGGGTCGTCGAGGAGGTTGCGGGCGGCATCGGCCTTCAGCGTCAGCCCGGCGAGTGCTGAGCCGAGGCCGTCATGTAGGTCGCGGCGGAGCCGTCGGCGCTCGTCCTCGCGGGCGAGGATCAGGCGCTCGTGCGCGGCACGCAGCCCGGTAACGAGGGACGAGGCGTGCACCAGCGCGCCGAGTTGGCCGCTGATGTCGTCGAGGAGATGGAGGTCGCGGTCCCGCAGCGGCCGCCGCGGCATCGCCCAACGCAGCATCCCCACGGCGCGGCCGTAGGCGGTCAGCGGGGTCTCCCGGTCGGTGTCCTCGGCGGCGCCGTGGACGGCGAGCGGCCGGCTTGCCCCGTCGAGCACGACGATCGCCGGCAGGTCGAGCACCTCGCCCACTTCCCGGACCAGGTCCTGGAGCAGCCTGTCGATGTCGGTAGCGTCGGAGAGTCGTCGCCGCACCGTGGCCAGCACCTCCTCCGGCTGCGCCCACTGCCCGTAGGCCAGCCGGCTCGCCGCTTGCTGCAGCGCCTGCCGCAGTGGCGTGAAGGACAGTGCCACCAGGCCGGTGGCCAACCAGGGCAGCCAGCGCTCTTGCCGCGCGTCCAGCAGGGCCCCGACCCCCGCGACGGCCAGCACGTACACGGCGGCGAGGGCGGCGGACAGCCCCACGGAGGCGATCGTACGGCTCACCGCCAGCTGGATGTCGTAAAGCCGGCGTTGCAGCACCGCCACGCCGATGGCGACCGGCAGTGGCAGCACGGCGAGTCCGAACGCCAGCGTCTCCGCGGCGCCGGCGAGGATCAGCGGAAGGAGCGCCACCGGCACGGCGGCCGCCCAGGTGAACCACAGCAGCTGTTGACGCAGCAGCGGTCCGCCCCGGCGCCACCGCGAGACGAGGCCGCCGACCGCTCCCGCCAGCGCCGCCGCCACCGCGACCAGCGCGAGGACGGCCAGATGGTCGGTGACCCCTCCGAGCCCGGCGGGAAGACCCACCGGACTGTCGATGGCGGCCAGCCGCTCGTCGACGGGGGCAGGGGCGAGGACCGACGTCACCGTGAACAGGACCAGCGCCGTTGCCGCGGCGGCGGTCGCCCATCGCCACGGCCGCCCTGGCAGGCGTCCGTCGGGGAAGACCAGCGGGACCAGCAGGACGAGCACCAGCCAGCCAAGCCCCCGCAGCACCGTGCCGGCCACGGCCAGCAAGGC
>JALZIX010000448.1 GCA_030860025.1 Actinomycetota bacterium | reverse complement strand
AGTACGGCCGCGAGGTCCCGGGCGTTCCAAGCCTTGACCCATTGGTCGGCGAACCCGCGGGGCTCAGGCGTACTCATCGAGAAGAGTCTGCCGCACCGGGGACTCACAGGGCCTGCCCGGTATGTGGGCGGGCACGTTCTCCAAACACGGCGAGAGGTCGTTCTGGAACGTCGGTAAGGCGTATCCGAGCTGGGAGTGCAGGGCTTGGCGAGGCCCCCAGGGCTCCTCACGGCCGAGGAGCCCTTCGCTGCGCTGGATGAGGGTGACGTGCACGCCGAAGCGGGCCACCAACTCGGGCGGTCTCGACGCCTACCGCACTCCCGCCCACGATGACGCGACGACGACGTGGTCGCACGTCAGCCGGCCGGGGCGATCTCCAGGCGCCTCCGTGAGAGCAGTCGGGCTTCGCCCTTGAGGACGAGGGCACCTTGGTCGTCGTAGCCGCTGACCTGGCGTGAGTCGTCGAGGTGGCGGGCCATGTGGTCCCGGTAGTCGCGGGCCTCCGTCCAATCGAGGCTGGCCCCTGCACACCCCAAGGCCAAGCAGCGCGATTGCGGCGACGACGGCGATCGAGCCGGTCACTGCGCCAGCGGCCGAGGCCAGCCCGGCGATACCGACCCCGAGCAGGAGGCTGTGCCCGACGCAGCACAGAACCATCAACACCCCGGCGCCAATGGCGAGGCCAGAGCTGCGGGCTGGGGGCGGGGGAGGCTCAGGCACAGCAGGACGTCGGCATCTGGTTGCGGAACAGGCCAGCGGCGATGCGCAGGCTCTCGGCCATCGTCAGATACGGCGCCCAGGTGTCGGCAAGCTCGTGGACGGTCATGCCCGCCTTGATGGCGTAGGTGGCCGCCAGCATGATCTCCCCAGCGCCATCGGCGACGGCGTGTACGCCGAGGACTCGGCCGGTGTCGGCGTCGGCGACGAGCTTGAGGGCGCCTCGGGTGTCCCGGTTGACCAATGCCCGGGGCACGTCGTGGAAGCCGAGTACTCGGCATTCACAGTCGTGGCCTTGGGCGATCGCTTGGGTCTGGGACAGCCCGGCCGAAGCCAGCTGGGGCTTGGTGAAGATCACGGCGGGAAGGCCGGTGTAGTCGATCCTGGCCTGTGCCTCAGCGGGGCTGGTGGCCAGTGCATTGAGGGCAGCGACACGGCCGCCGGCGGCAGCGACGTATACGTACTGCGGAGCGCCGGAGACGTCCCCGGCGGCGAAGACCCGAGGGTTGGACGTGCGCTGGTGTTCGTCGATGGCGATGAAGCCATGGGCGTCGGTCTTCACCTCGCCCGCTTCGAGGGCAAGAGCGTCGGTGCGTGCCCGGCGCCCGGTGGCCACGAGCAACCGCTGGCCCGGCACTTCTTGGCCTGACGCCGTCGTCACTTGGACGCCGACTGAGTCGGAGCGGACGGCGGTGGCGTGCTCCTCAAGCACAGTGATCCCGTCGTGGGTGAAGACCTGGCGAAGGACCTCCGCCAGTTCCGGCTCCGCTTGGGGGGCCAGGCGGCCGATGAGGGTGACGCTCACGCCGAGATGGGCGAAGAGCTGAGCCTGTTCGAGCCCGACGTAGCCGCCGCCGATCACGACGAGGGACTCGGGCAGCTCGCCTTGCTCCATGGCGGTTGTCGAGGTCAGGTAGTCGACCTGGTCGAGACCTGGCAGGTCGGGTCGGGCGGGCTCGGAGCCGGTGGCGACCAAGTAGGCCCGAGCCTGCAGGGGCTTCCCGTCGAGCGCCATCGTGTCGCTGTCGAGGAACCGGGCCTCACCGGGGCGGACCTCGAAGCCGTAGGCATGAGCAACGTCGGCGTACTTGGCCTGGCGCATACCGGCGATGAGCTCGTCCTTCTGCGCAATGAGGGCGGCCAGATCAACGCCGTCGGCCGAGGTTGGGACGCCGGCGAAGGGGTTGGTGGCGGCGCCGTGGCGGGCGCCAGCTGCGGCGAGAAGGGTCTTGGAGGGGACACAGCCGACGTTCACGCAAGTGCCGCCGAGGATCGCCCGCTCGATGAGCACCACGCTGGCGCCGGCCTGACGAGCTGTGATGGCGGCGGACATGGCGGCGCCGCCTGATCCGATGACCGCCAGATCAGCGTCGTAGTCGTTCACCACGCACCTCCTGCGCCGTGCACTTGACGGCTCACATCTAGGTTGGACCTTCCAGTACAGGGGAAGGTCAAGGGGAACGTTGGAGGGGCCAAGATCATGAGGATCGGCGAACTAGCCGAAGCAAGTGGCTCCACGACCAAGGCGTTGCGCTTCTACGAAGAGGCCGGGCTGCTGCCTCCTCCCGAGCGCACCAGGGCGGGCTACCGGGACTACTCACCCGCGGTCATCAGCCGCCTGGACTTCATTCGCCGCAGCCAGAGCGCTGGGCTGACCCTGGCCCAGATCCGAGGGATTCTGGAGATCCGAGACGGCGGCCAAGCCCCGTGTGCACACGTCCAGCAGCTGCTCAGCGACCGACTGGCCGACGTCGATCGCCAGATCGTCGAGCTGCAGGAGCTGCGGGCCACGGTTGCTCTCCTGAAGGCTGACGCCACCACGGTGGAGCCGACTCGCTGTGATGCCGAGCGCGTCTGTCGCTACCTCTAGCTCGTCAACGAGTCGCTCCCCACCTCGGCCATCGACTTAGCCAGCGTGTGCCCGTCACGGGCGACTGGCTGGCATCGGTTCCCTCGAGCACAGACGGTCGTCGGTGCTCATGCGATGCCTGCCGGCGTCGTGGCGCCCACCCAGCTCATCGCCTCAAGCGCTCCCGGCCAACTTCTTGCGGCGGCATCTTCGGAGAGCGACATCCATGTCTAACCAGCCCTGCACCTGAGTCGCCCTCGCAAAGCGGTGGCGCCTCTCCTGCGGTGCGGGTGGTCAAGCAGTCAGCGGTTTGTCGCTGTCTGGGTTCGGGTCAGGCTCTGGCCGTGGCGGGTTCCCCGTCGTGGGGCTGGTGGGCAGTATGGGGGAGCCGCGGGGCGTGGAAGCGGTTGAGCCGAGCGGCGTTGATCACGACGCTGATGCTGGACAGTGCCATGGCCGCGGCAGCGATCATCGGCGAGAGCAGGGTACCGGTGACCGGGTAGAGCAGGCCGGCGGCGATGGGGATGGCGGCGGTGTTGTAGCCGAACGCCAAGACCAGGTTCTGCCGGATGTTGCGCATGGTCGCCTGGGACAGCGCGATGGCCGTGACAAGGCCTTTGAGCTCGCCCGACATCAGTGTCACGTCGGCCGCTTCGATGGCGACATCGGTGCCGGTGCCGATGGCGATACCGACGTCGGCCTGGGCGAGTGCCGGGCTGTCGTTGATCCCATCGCCGACCATCGCCACGAGCTTGCCCTCGTCCTGAAGGCTGCGGACCTCAGCCGCCTTCTGCTCCGGCAGGACCTCGGCGAGGACCCGGTCGATCGCCACCTGGCGGGCGACCGCCTGGGCGGTCCGCTGGTTGTCCCCAGTGATCATGGCGACCTCCAGGCCGAGGTCGTGCAGGGCGCGGATGGCGGCAACCGAGTCGGGCTTGATGGTGTCGGCGACGGCGACGAGACCGGCGGGGAGGCCGCCGACGGCCACGAACATCGGGGTCTTGCCCTCATCGGCCAGCCGGTGGGCGTGTTCTTCCAGTTCGCCGGTGTCGATGTCGGTGTCGGAGAGCAGTCGGGCGTTGCCGATCAGCACCTCGGCCCCATCGACGGTCGCCCGGACACCCTTGCCGGTGACCGAGTCGAACCCGCTCGGCCGAACCAGGTCGAGCCCGCGCTCGCGGGCGTCGGCCACGATCGCGGCCGCGAGGGGATGCTCGCTGTCGGCCTCGGCAGAGGCCACCAGACGGAGCAGCTCGCTCTCGTCCTGACCGGCGACCGCCACGACGTCGGTCAGCGCCGGTGCGCCGCGGGTGATCGTGCCGGTCTTGTCCAGCACCACCGTGTCGAGCTTGTGCGCGGTCTCCAGCGCCTCGGCGCTCTTGATCAGGACGCCGGCTTGCGCCCCCTTGCCGGTGGCCACCATGACCGACAGCGGCGTGGCAAGCCCCAGAGCGCACGGGCAGGCGATGATCAGGACGCTAACGGTGGCGACCAGGGCGAGGGTCAGCGCCGGGCCGAACACGAACCACAGCACGAAGGTGGCGATGGCGATGAAGACGACCGCCGGCACGAAGTAGCTGGCGACGCCGTCGACCAGCCGCTGGATCGGCGCCTTGGAGGACTGCGCCTCCTGAACCAGCTTGATGATCTGCGCCAGCGCGGTCTCCGCTCCCACCCTGGTGGCCCGCATCGTGAAGGCTCCGGTCTGGTTCACCGTGGCGCCGATGACCGCATCGCCGGCGCTCTTGCTGACCGGCACGCTCTCCCCCGTGACCATCGATTCATCGACGTTGGAGGCGCCGTCGACGACCTCGCCATCGACTGGGATCTTCTCCCCCGGCCGGACCCGCAGTTCCTCCCCGACCTCGACCTCATCGACGCCGACCTCCACCTCCCGACCGTCCCGGAGCACCCGGGCCGTGGCCGGGGCGAGATCGATCAGAGCACGAATGGCGTCACCGGTGCCCGCTCGGGCCCGGGCCTCGACCAGCCGGCCGAGGAGGATCACGGTGAGGATGAAGCTGACGACCTCGTAGTAGACCTCCCGCACGTCCTCCGGCAGGACCTGGGGTGCGACGGTTGCGACGACGCTGTAGCCGAACGCGGCGATGGTGCCCAGCGTGATGAGGCTGTTCATCTCGGCGCTGCGATTGAGCAGCGCCCGCCATCCCGTGGTGTGAATCGGCCAGCCCACCCACAAGAACACCGGCAATGTCAGCACCAGCTGCAGGTAGGGGTTCTCGAGCAAGTCCGGGACGTACTGCTCACCGACGAAGTGCGTGATCATCGCGGCGTAGAGCACCGGCAAGGTCAACACCGTGCCGATGCCGACCCGGATCTTCAGGTCTTTCACCTCGGCGTTGTGCACCTGCGCCTCGCTGTCTTCGGTGCCTGCCGCTCCCGGCTCGGCGCGCAGACGAGCGGGGAAGCCGGATGCCTCGGCGACCGCCTTGGTCAGCCTGGTGACGTTCACGAGCGTCGGGTCGTACATGATGACGGCGCGCTCAGCGCCGAAGTTGATCTGGGCGGAGTCCACGCCGCCGAGCGCGCGCAGCTGCGCCTCGGCGCGTGCGACGTCGGTCGGGAGCCTGCTCAGCGCCCCGGGCAGCGTGAACTCCGCCCGCTCGCAGCTCGAGGCGCCGTCCAGCGTCGGTCCGATGCCTACGGCGCGGGCGGTCTCCCGGTTGTCGTGCGTTACCCCCCGGCCGGCCTCGACGACCTCCTCGCCCCCCTGGTCCGGCGAGGCCAACGGCGTCTCGCGGCGCTCGGCCTTCTCCCGCAGGCCGCCGCCGCCGTCGGCGCCGGGCGGCTCGGCGACCAGGGTGCCGTGCAGCATGTTCATCCCGCAGGCCCACGAGTACTCGCCCGGCTCGTCGAGGTCTAGGTCCAGCGTCGTGGTCCCAAACGCGGCGAGGGACGCGCTCTTGCGCAGGTCGGGAAATACGACGCGGGCTGTGCAGTCGCTGTTCTCCTGCCGGTTGAACCGCAGCCGCACGGGCGTGCCAGCCTCGACTTGGATCAGGTTCGGCGAGTAGCCGCCCTTCAGCGTGATATCGACGACCTGGCGTCCCCCCTCGACGTGAGGGTGCGCCGCCTTGCGCGGCGCGAAGAAGTACCAGGCGAGCGCGCCGATCAGGGCAAGCCCCCCGACGACGACGGTAATCTCAGCGGCGGACATGACCATCTCCTTGTGTTGCGATGCCGAACCGGCTAAACCGATCCCGAAGCCGCTCGGTGGTCAGATCGGGCTGGTCGTGACCCTGCTCACCGGCTTGCGCGCAAGAGTAGGTCGACGCCGGCTAACCCCAGCGCCAACCCAACCGATGAGGTGGCTTTCAGCCGAGGGAGGAAACAAGCTCGCGGCAGGCCTGTTCACAGCGTCGACACGCCTCCGCGCAGATGCGGCAGTGCTCGTGCATCGAAGCGTGGGTCTCACACTCGTCGCCGCAGGCCTTGCAGGCGGTAGCGCACGCCTCCAGCACAGCGCGAGTGAGGTTGGCGTCGTAGCCGGTGTGGCGGGACAGCACCCGACCGGTGGTGCCACAGATGTCGGCGCAGTCGAGGTTGGTGCGGATGCACTTGGTCAGCTCGGCGACCATGTCCTCGCTCAAGCACGCATCGGCACAGGCCGTACAGCTCTGGGCACACTCGAAGCAGGCGTCGATGCAGGCTGTCAGCTTGGCCTTGTCGATGCCGCCAAGGTCCTTCGGGTAGGTCTCGAGCATTGAGCTAGCGACAGTCATGGCTACTCCTCTAAGATCGCTCGCCGGCCAGCGACGCTGACGGCGGGCGGACGAACTTGTTGACCCTGAGAACCTTACCCGGACATGCGTACGGGTAAACTTTTTGGTGGAACCCGTGACCGAGCAGCCCGAGACCCACGACCATCCCGTCGACCCCGAGCGGGTAGCCCATGCCCGCAGCCGACTGCCGTCACAGGAAGACGCTGCCCGCCTGGCCAGCGTCCTCAGCCTCATCGCCGATCCGACCCGAGCCCGCGTGCTCTACGCCCTCGACGTCGTTGAGGAACTCTGCGTCGGCGACCTGGCGATCGCTCTCGGAGTGAACGAGGACGCTGTGGGTTACGCCCTGCGTCTCCTGCGTACGTCTGGCTTCGTGGCCAAGCGTAAAGAAGGGCGAGTCGTCTACTACCGCCTCGCCGACGGCTTCCCCGCACCCGTACGGGAACACCTGCAGCGACTCATCGAGCTGTCCCGGACCCCACCGACCGAGGATGACTAAGCAAAGGAAAAGGCGACCGGCCTCCTCAGCGGCGTCCCTGCCTTGCCTCAGTCAAGCCGCTCCATAGGGGGATGGTCCGCCCGGTGTCGATTGAGCATTGGCCGTCCTATCCGCGTCGCTGCTTCTCGTCCCTACCAGCCGCGGGCAGCGGGTTGATGCATGGGTGATCTAGCTAGGACAGCACGTCGGCGAGCAGTTCTTCGATCAATTGCGAATCCAGCTGTCCTACGTGCGTGGCTGCAACCCGCCCTTCTCCGTCGAGCAGGACGGTGACGGGCAGTCCGGGGACGCCGAGATGGTTCAGCAGCTCACCGTCCTCGTCGACGACCTGGGGGTAGGTCACGCCGATGTCGCCGAGGAACGCTGCGCCGGCCTCGGCGGTGTCCTTACTGTCGACGCCGAGGAACTGCACCTCGTCTCCGTACCGCTCGTGTGCGGCCTGGAGGAGCGGCATTTCGTCCCGGCACGGCCCGCACCAGCTCGCCCACAGATTCACAAGGACCGGCCGCCCGCTGAGTGCGGCCAAATCGATGGTCGGACCAGGAGTGAGACACGGCAGTTGCAGCGGAGGCAGTCGGTCACTAGTTGTCTCGTCGGAGGATGCTCCCTGCGGGAGGGTGTCGCACGAAGCGACTCCCTGCACCTGGATTGCCGTTTGCTCCGGCTCCGGTTGCTCTGCGCCTGTGCCGCCGTCGGGGACGCTGGCGCAGCCGGCGAAAACCATCGCCGCTACCGCCAGGAGTCCGACTCGTCGATGCCTGACGTCAGCCCGCGGCATAGCTCACTACTCGCTGTACCGCACGGTGAAGCTTCCTCCGTCGTCGTCGGAGACCAGGATCGCTGCGTCGACAGCGGCGAAGACCTGCCCGGCGCCGGTCGCGGTCAGGGCTTGGGGGGCTGCACCGAGGTTCCCGCGTTGCTCCCAGGTCCGTCCGCCGTCGGTGCTGG
>JALZIX010000416.1 GCA_030860025.1 Actinomycetota bacterium | reverse complement strand
TCCCGCTGACACCGCTGGAGTTCGCCCTGCTCGTGGCCTTGGCTCGCAAGCCGCGTCAGGTGTTCACCCGCGAATACCTGCTCGAAGAGGTCTGGAAATACCGGCATGCTGCCGACACTCGGCTGGTAAACGTGCACGTGCAGCGATTGCGGTCCAAAGTGGAGATCGATCCCGAGGATCCAGAGGTCATCCTCACCGTGCGAGGAGTCGGCTACAAGGCCGGACCTCCGTAATCACCTAACTGCGACCCGATGACCACTTCCAGACGCTCCAGCTTGCGGTCCCGCCTCGATGGCATGGTCCGTGAGCTGCGCCTGCGCGCTCGGATTGTGGCCCGGGCTGCCTGGCGCAACTGGCGGCGTTCGCTGCAACTGCGGGTGGCGCTGATCACCGTGGTGGTCGCAGGCGCAGTGGTGATCATCGTCTCCATTATCCTCTTCGATCAGATCCGCACGCAGCAGCTGACCGCCAAAATCGATGCCGCAGTCTCCCAGGCGCAGGTCGGCGTGCAATACGCGAGCAACCAAGTCGTGGCGGTCCCGAGCGGAGATCCCCGGTCCATTCGGGAGACGCTGCAGCGAACCGTAGATGAGCTGTTGACCCGTGGGGGAAGTGCAGGACAGTTCTCCATCGTCATGATCAACCGCGACACGCCGACACCGTTGACCCAGCCGTCGTTCGGGGGCCTGACCCCCGCCCTGCCCGAGGATCTGATCGCCACCGTCGGGAACGGAAGCCAGGCCTATGAGTACGCGACGATGCCCACCGCCGCCGGCGGAGCCCGGGTCCCCTCGCTCGTCGTAGGTGCCCCGGTGCCGAGTCAGTCGGGCACCTACGAGCTGTACTACGTCTTCCCGCTCGACCGGGAGCAACGCAGCCTCGAGGACATCCGCAGCACGGTCGTGGTGTCCGGACTTGCCTTGGTCATCCTGGTGGCGGGGATCGGAGCCCTGGTCACTCGGCTGGTCGTCACCCCCGTGCGGCTGGCGGCACAGACCGCCGAGCAACTGGCCTCGGGTCAACTGGAGCGCCGGCTGCCCATTCGCGGCGACGACGATCTGGCCAGGCTGGCCGGCTCGTTCAACCGGATGGCAGCCAGCCTGCAGCGGCAGATCACCCAGTTGGAGGATCTCTCCCGACTGCAGCAGCGCTTCACCAGTGACGTCTCACATGAATTGCGGACGCCGTTGACCACCGTGCGGATGGCTGCCGACATCCTCCATAGCGCACGACAGGATTTCCCGCCGGATGTGGCCCGCTCCGCTGAGCTCCTGCAAAGCGAGCTCGGCAGGTTCGAAGGATTGCTGACCGACCTCTTGGAGATCAGCCGTTACGACGCCCACGCGGCCAGCCTCGACGCTGAACCCACCGAACTCGGCCCGCTCGTGGAGGAGGTAGTGGCCGCCACGGAGACACTTGCCCGGCGAGCCGGGGCCTCGGTCCACCTGACGCTGCCCGACGACCCGGTGGTCGCCGAGATCGATCCCCGGCGGATCGAGCGGATTCTGCGCAATCTCCTGCTGAACGCGATCCACCACGGGGGCGGCCTCATCGAGGTGACCCTGGGCGCCAACGAGACCTCGGCCGCGATAACCGTGCGCGATCACGGACCGGGCATGGCCAGCGACGAGGTGTTGCGGGTCTTCGATCGCTTCTGGCGGGCCGACCCGGCCCGTACCCGGCATGCCGGCGGGACCGGCCTGGGTCTGTCGATCAGCCGCGAGGATGCGCGGCTGCACGGCGGCTGGCTGCAGGCCTGGGGGCGACCGGGGGAGGGTGCTCAGTTCCGGATCACCCTGCCGAAGGTGTCCGGCGTGGAGTTGGAGGGTTCTCCGCTTCCGCTGGAGCCCAGGGCGGCCAGGGCCGACCCGTACGACGTCGTCGGCGGACCGAAGGGGGGCAGCCCATGAGCCGTTCTCCCCGGCGGCTCACGGCGACGGTCGGGCTGAGTGTGCTGGCGGTTCTGGTCTGCAGCTGCGCCACGGTGCCCGGCGAGTCCGCGGCCGTAGTCATCACTCAGGTCAACGACGACCTCGACCAGCCGGTTGGTGTCGAGCCGCTGTCTCCTGAGCCCGGTGCCAGCCCGGAGGAGATCGTCCGCGGCTTCATCCAGTCCACTGCCAGCACGGCTCAGGGCCGTCCGGTCTCCAGGGAGTACCTGATTGCCGAGCGCGCTCAGAGCTGGGACGACACCGCCGGGATCACCGTGATCGAGCCGGAGTTCTCGGCTGTGACGATGGGGCCGGAGACGACGGTGCGAGTGACCGGGCAGCGAGTCGGCACTGTGGATCGATCGGGCATATTCAGCCCCAGTATCGAGGAGTTCACCATCGACCTGCCGGTCGTACTGGAGGGTGACGAGTGGCGGATCGCCGAACCGACGGCGGGGATCGTCATCACCAGGATCGACTTCGCCCGAGCCTACGAACAGCGCAATATCTACTTCTTGGACCCGACCAGCAGATTCGTCGTCCCTGACCCGAGGTTCTTCGTTCGCGGCGGTCGGGCCCAGTCGACCCAGCTGGTCGAGCGGCTCCTGGCCGGGCCGAACCTGGCCCTGGCCCCAGCCGTGAACAATCAGCTCGGTGATGTGGCGCTGGCCAGCAACGTCCTGGTGACCAACAGGCGAGCCCGGGTGGAGTTGACCCAGGTCGGCGAGCGAGACGACCAGCGGCTCGAAGGCATGTCCGCGCAACTGGCTTTCACGCTGCTCGGACAACTCTCGATCCAAAGCCTGGAAATCACCGTGGACGGCGCGTTGCTGCAGCTGCCCAATGTCGGCTCCGTCCAGGAGTTGTCCGACTGGCTGAGCTTCGACCCCCATGCCGTAGCGGGCTCGATCACCGGCGTTGGTCATTACATCGATGGGGGCGCTGTCCGGACGGTGGATGGCAATGCCATCGCTGGCGCAGCTGGCGAGGGCGTCTACGGTCTCACCAACGCGGCGGTCTCCATCGACGACAGCACGGGCGGGCTGTTGTCGCTGGCGGGCCTGGCTGTCACCGGCCAGTCCTCGACGCTCTTCGTCGGCCCGTACGAGGGGGATCTCACTCAGGTGCTGTCCGAGGCTCGGCTGACTCCTCCTTCCTGGAGCGGGGTGGCCGACGAGGTGTGGACGGTCCGCAACGGCAGCGACGTGGTCCGGATTCCCACCGGCGGCCAGCCTCAGGTCGTACCTGCCCCTGAGTTGGCCGGTACCGGTGCCGTACGCGCCTTCGAGCTGTCCCCAGGTGGTTCTCGCGCCGCGTTGATCATCGAGACCGAAGCCGGCCCGGCCCTTTTCATCGCAGGCATCGTCCGAACCACTGACAGCGTGACCCTCACCACTCACCGTCCCATCGCCCCCAACCTGACCAACGTCGAGGACGTTTCCTGGACCTCCGCGGAAAGCCTCATCGTGCTGGCCGCGGATGCGCGGGGCGAGCAGGTCGTCCCGTACACCATCGGGGTGGACGGCTGGGGGGTGACCGCGCTGACCACCGACGGACTTCCCAGCGAGCCCGACTCCGTGGCCGCTGCTCCCAATCGAGCGCCGCTCGTGTCGGCCGCTGGCACCGTTTGGCAGTTCGTCAGCGGCGCCGACATCTGGGCCGTGCTGACCCCCGGACAGGCACCGCTGACCGGTACGGCGCCGTTCTATCCCAGCTGAGGCGACCAGCCGAACCTGACAGCTGCGGTCCGTCCACAACCGGCTCGGGCCCCTCCACATCCGGCGCAGCCTCCCTGTCGCCGAGCAGGTGCAGAGGTGATCGTGGCGGGGTGCGTGACTTGCCGGGCAGGACGGACCTGCCCCTGTTGGGCAGCCTGATGGAACTGCTGTTACCGCGCTCGTGCCTCGCATGCGGTCTGGCAGGCAGCAGTTGGTGCCGCGAGTGCCTAGCCGTCGAGTTGAACCCGGTTTTGCATCGTCCAGATCCCTGCCCCACCGCGCTTCCCCGCCTGGCGGCGGCCGCGTCATACTCCGGCAGCGTGCGAAGCGCAGTGTTAGCTGCCAAAGAGCATGACCGGCGCGAACTGGACCGCCCATTGGGGCTGCTACTCGCCGCGGCGATCGGACTCTTGCTGGCGTCGGAACCGGCTGCTGCACGTTCGGACCCCGTGTGGGTGATCCCGGTGCCGGCAAGTCCGGCGGCCATCCGCGCGCGGGGCCGCGATCACCTCGCGGATTGGACCCAATGGACGGTTCGGGCACTTCAGGCCGAGAACATCGCAGCCCGTCGCGTGCCGGCGCTGCGCCGTAGGCCAGGCGGCGTGGACTCGGTGGGGCTCGATGCCGGTCAGCGCGTCGACAACCTCGACGGTGCCTTCGTCCTGCGCCGGATCGGCCGGCCCCCGCCCCGTGCGAGGGTTGTGGTGGTCGACGACATCGTGACCACTGGCGCAACCTTGGCGGCGGCAAGCGAAGGGGTGACGACCGGACTCCAGCTGGCCCGGTCCATGATCGGAACGGCTGTTGTTGCCGCGACGCAGCGCAACCACGCTCCTGCGCCGGGCAAAACAGCGCGGTCTCTGGCCCATCCCGGACGAAGCCACTAGCGTGTGAATCTCACCCACCGTGAACGAAAAGGACGCGGAGAGGTGGTGCTGCCTTACCCGGCCAGGGAGGGGTCCAGGCTCCGCCCGGCCGCTCTGCTGGCCCTTCTTTTCCGGCACCCGCCGAGTCGGCCCCGATCCGGCCCGACCGCCCGCGCCGTCCACATTGTCGATGGGAGTTTGCGTGGAAATCGTTGTCCGAGGCCGAAATGTCGAAGTCCCAGAGCACTTCCGTACCCACGTCAGCGAACGACTTCGCCGAATCGAGCGCTACGACCACAAGTTGATCCGCATCGATGTCGAGCTGTTGCACGAGCGAAACCCGCGCCAGTCCGACTGCTGCCAGCGCATCGAACTGACCTGCAAATCCCGCGGACCCGCCGTACGGTCCGAAGCTTGCGCGAGCGACTTCTATGCCGCCCTGGACCAAGCCTGTACCCGACTGGAGAACCGGTTCCGGCGAAGCGCCGACCGACGTCGGGTCCACCACGGACGGCACACGCCCACCAGCGTGGCCACGGCCACTGCGGCGGTGGCTGCGAAGGGCTATGCGGTGCCCGCCGGACCCCTGGCCGAGGCGATGAGCTCCTCCGACGGGCACCAGAGCGCGGATTCGACGGAGCAGTCGGTGCTAGTCGACGACCACCTACCCGGGCGGATCGTGCGTGAGAAGGAGCACACCGCTGTTCCCATGAGCACCGAACAGGCCCTCTTCGAGATGGAACTCGTCGGGCACGACTTCTACCTCTTCTCCGACGTGGCTACCGGCGCTCCCAGCGTGGTCTATCGGCGCAAGGGGTACGACTACGGCGTGATCCGGCTGACCGGCTCTCAACACGGGGCAACTCGAAGCGCACGGTAGGGGTCCGGCCGGGACCGGCTTACCATGGGTACTGGCCCGCGCTGACTCGGACGGGCCCGTTGACTTCTCAGGAGAGCTTCCCATCGTGGTACTGCAGAGGATCCTGCGCGCAGGCGAAGGAAAGATCGTCCGGCGATTGGCCAAGATCGCCAATCACATCGAAACCCTCGAGGACGATGTCACCGATCTGACCGATGCAGAGCTCCGGGCTCGGACGGACGAGTTCAAGAAGCGTCTCGCCGACGGCGAGAGCCTCGACGACCTGCTCCCCGATGCCTTCGCGACCGTCCGCGAGGCAGCCATCCGGACTCTGGGTCAACGGCACTACAACGTCCAGCTCATGGGTGGCGCCGCACTGCATCTGGGCAACGTCGCCGAGATGCGTACCGGTGAGGGCAAGACCCTGGTCGGCACGTTGCCGGCCTACCTGAACGCGCTGACCGGTGACGGAGTGCACGTGGTCACCACCAACGACTACCTCGCCCGACGTGACGCCGAGTGGATGGGCCGCGTGCACCGGTTCCTGGGCCTGTCCGTTGGCGTGATCCTGGCCAACGAGCGACCAGAGCACCGCCGTGAGCAGTACGGCTGTGACATCACCTATGGAACCAACAACGAGTTCGGCTTCGACTACCTGCGCGACAACATGGCCTGGAGCGCCGATGGCCTGGTCCAGCGCGGCCACAACTTCGCGATCGTCGACGAGGTTGACTCGATCCTCATCGACGAGGCCCGGACGCCGTTGATCATCTCGGGTCCGGCTGAGCAGAGCGCAAAGTGGTACGGCGAGTTCGCGCGGATCGCCCCGATGCTCAAAAAGGACCGGCACTACGAGGTCGAAGAGGGCAAGCGCACGGTCGCGATCACCGAGGAGGGAGTCACCTACGTCGAGAATCAACTGGGCATCGACAACCTGTACGAGGCGGTCAACACCCCGCTGATCGGCTATCTCAACAACGCGCTCAAGGCCAAGGAACTCTTCCGCAAGGACCGCGACTACATCGTCACTAATGGCGAGGTGCTGATCGTCGACGAATTCACCGGCCGGGTGCTGGCGGGACGGCGCTACAACGAAGGGCTGCACCAGGCCATCGAGGCCAAGGAGAAGGTGGCGATCAAGGACGAGAACCAGACCCTGGCCACGATCACCTTGCAAAACTACTTCCGGCTCTACGACCGCTTGTCCGGGATGACGGGTACGGCCTCGACCGAGGCAGCCGAGCTGCAACAGACGTACGGCCTCGGGGTGGTCCCGATTCCGACCAACCGGGACATGATCCGCAGGGACCAGGCAGACATCATCTACAAGACCGAGGCCGCCAAGTATGAGGCGGTGGTCGACGACATCGCCGATCGGCATGAGGACGGCCAACCGGTCCTGGTCGGCACGGCCAGCGTCGAGAAGTCCGAACTGCTCTCAAAGCTCCTCGTACGAGCCGGAATCCCGCACGAGGTCCTGAACGCCAAGAACCATGAGCGCGAGGCCCAGATCATCGCGATGGCCGGCGTCACCGGATCGGTGACGGTGGCGACCAACATGGCCGGCCGCGGCACCGACATCGTGCTCGGCGGAAACCCGGAGCACATGGCCGACCTCGACCTGCGCGACCAGGGACTCAGCCCGGCCGAGACGCCGGAGGAATATGAGGCCGCGTGGGCCGACGCGCTCGAACAGGCCAAGAAGCGGGTTGAGGAGGATCACGAGGTAGTCGTGGAGGCCGGCGGCCTCTACGTGCTGGGCACCGAGCGGCACGAGTCCCGGCGCATCGACAACCAGTTGCGTGGTCGGGCCGGTCGGCAGGGAGACCCTGGCGAGTCGCGCTTCTACCTCTCCCTTGGCGACGACCTGATGCTGCGGGCTAACGGCGCTGCCATCGAGACAATGATGGACCGGCTCAAGATGCCCGATGACGTCCCGATCGAATCCAAGATCGTCTCTCGGGCGATCCAGTCGGCGCAGACCCAGGTCGAGCAGCAGAACTTCGAGATCCGCAAGAAGGTGCTCAAGTACGACGAGGTGCTCAATCGGCAGCGTGAGGTCATCTACGCCGAACGGCACAAGGTGCTCAACGGTGAAGACCTCCACGAACAGGTTCGGCACATGCTCGACGACGCTGTCGCCGCATACGTCACCGGCGCCACCGAGGCCGGTTATGCCGAGGAATGGGATCTGGACCAACTCTGGACCGCTCTGGGTCAGCTCTATCCGGTGGGCGTGACGCAGGAGGAGTTGATCGAGGGGGCCGGCGGCAACATCTCTGACCTGACCGCGCAGTTCCTGAGCGAGGAGCTCACCGCCGACATCCAGGAGGCCTACGACCGGCGCGAAGAAGCGGTCACGCCCGACGTGATGCGTGAACTCGAGCGCCGGGTCCTCTTGTCGGTCATGGACCGCAAGTGGCGCGAGCACCTGTACGAGATGGACTACCTTCGCGAGGGAATCCACTTGCGCGCCATGGCCAATCGGGACCCCGTGATCGAGTACCAGCGCGAGGGTTACGACATGTTCAAGACGATGATGGACGGTATCCAGGAGGAAGCGGTCGGCTACCTCTTCAACGTCGAGGTCAAGACCGCGGCCGAGGTCGAGGCCGAGCGCAAAGCCGCAGCAGAAGTGGCGGCCGCGAAACAGCAGACCTCCTCCGGCGCTCAAGCCGAGGCTGCCAAGAGCGATGGCGCGCGGGGCAACGGAGCAGCGCCTACCAGGGCTGCACCGCGGGTGCCGAAGAACGCCAACCGGGCTCAACGTCGCAAGGCAGGGCTACGGGCAAGTGCCGCACCGGCGGCCGCGACCGCAAGCAGTGCTGCCCCCTCGGCGGAGTCGGCGCAGTCGAAGATCCCGGCGCTCTCCGTCAAGGGCTTGGCCGAGCCGAAATCCGTACCGCTGATCTACAGCGCCCCGACCCTGGATGGCGGTGGCGCCAGGACTGCGCGGCAGAGCCCTGGCACCCGCTCGGCGAGCAAGACCGCGACGGTCAGCGGCACCGCGACCCAGTCGCGGAACTCACCCTGCGAGTGCGGCTCGGGGAAGAAGTTCAAACACTGCCATGGGAGGCCGGGAGGCGCCTAACCGCACGTCAGCCGACGGTGAGGACAACGCAGCGCCAGCGCCCGTCAATGCCCTCCAGCCGGGCTGCCACGGCGTGCCAGCGCCCGTTCCGGCGCACTACCGCGGAAAGTTCGGCCACCCCGTCGGCGGGCTCGCAGACCCGGAGTCGAGAGAGGGTCACGGTCTGGCCACGCTCCGGTGTCGTGCGGTTGCGCGCACCGCGCTGGGCCACGGTCACGATGTCCCGGTAGACACCCCAACTGGTCCAATTCTGCAACTGAGTCGGGCTTCGCCGTCCGGCTAGCGACTCCAGAATGGCCTGCAGCAGTCGGCGTCCCCAGGAGCCGGGATCGGGCAGATCCTGTCGGTCGGTGATCTGTGGC
>JALZIX010000372.1 GCA_030860025.1 Actinomycetota bacterium | reverse complement strand
TCGGGTTTGCCCCTCAGCCGGCGATCCAGCACGAGGCGTCTACTCCGTCGGCGGTCGGGCCGCCACCGGTCACACTTGTCGAGCCGGAGTCCGATGCCGACGACGACCCGTACGCCGAACGACCGGCAGGGGACCGACCGGCGGCACACCGCGGCAAAGTCCTGGTCGGCGCCGTGCTGCTGCTGTTGCTGATCATCGGCGTGGGGTTGGTGCTACTGGTTAACAACCCCGGGGGAGGCGACGACCCGTCGAACGCAGCTGTCGACCAAAGCTCGCCGGCACCGGTCACCAGCACCGTGCCTGAGACAGCAGCGCCCACGACGACCGAGGCACCAGCCACCTCGGCAGCCCCGCAGGTGCCCGCCGCACCCGGACCCGCGGACTTCGAGCAAGCCGTTTACGACTATTACGGACTGCTGCCGACCCAGCTCGATGCTGCCTACGCCTACCTAGGGCCGGATGTTCAGGAGCAGGCCAACGGCCGCGACGGCTTCGAGGACTTCTGGGGCGACTACAGCGAGGTCGAGGCGACCAACGTGCGCGCCGAGGGGACGACGGTCACCCTCACCATCATCTACACGAGGCAGAACGGTTCCACATTCACCGAGCCGTACGTGCTGGAAATGGGCACTGCCGAGGACGGCCGCATCCTCATCATGCACTCGGAGTACGGCGGGCCCGGCTAAAAGACCCTCCGCCGCAACAGATCAGAGGGCCGGGACGACCCAGCTGGCCAGCACCGAGCCGTCGCTGTTGAGCAGGTTGAGCGTGCCCGAGCTTCGGGCGGCATCGAAAGCGATCAGCGTGCCCAAGGTCGTCGCCTGGCCGGCAGTGAACGTCACGCCGTCGGCACCGTTCACCCCGATGTAGGAGGTGACCGCCGCCCCTCCGTCGGGGACGAACTGCCAGGTGTCGTACCCGAGGGACAGGCTCGATGCCTCAGCCAAGGCCCCCTCGTCGAGGGTGACAGTGACATCGAAGACCAGGTAGTTCCCCGAGCTCGGAGCTATCCAGATCGCCGGATCACCGGCCCCGATCCAGCGCGGATTCGCCACCACGGTGCTGAACGGGACATTTCCCGCTTCTGGGTGCACCGGTGCCCCGAACTGTCCAACGACGACAGCCGGCACGGTCGCAGTGATCGGCCACTGCGCCCACGCGCCGTCGTAGGTCGTCAAACTCAGGCTGCCGCTGCTGGCGGTCGTGTCGAAGGCGATCAGGCCGGTGGCGGTTTCATTCGGCGCCAGATTCAGGGTGGACAGCAGCGGCTCATACCCGCCGGCGATCAACTCGCCCTCCTTGGCCGGTTCGGACTCCGAGGTGAACATCCAGTCGAACCAGGAGATCTGGCTGACGGACTCGTTGCTGTCGGTCCGGGTGATGGACAATTCGATGACCAGCAAACCCCCCGAGGCTGAGCCGAAGAAACTCCCCCAGGCCGCGCAGGGCTGAGCCGTGGCCTTGCTGATGGTGATGTCGTAGTTGTTGTCCCCCAGCGCCACATTCCCCGGCGTGCCCATGACGCCCTCGAACACGCTGTCCGGACCCGAGCTGAACGGGTTGATCTCCTCGACCTTGTCCACCAGGACGAAGCCGGCGACGACGAGCCCACCGACCAGAATTAGCGGGAGCAGGAAGCCAAGCAGAGATCTGGTCACCGTCTTCTTGATCGCCCGCTGCTGGCTCAGCGCCTGTCCCCACGCGGACGCGAAGTCCGGTGGCAGACCGGTCGTCGTGTGCTGCGTACTGCCGCTCGTGGTGACGGTGAACGACTGCCCGGCCGGCGGTGGCACCGGGTTGTGCGGAGCGTTGGGCTGCCCGGCGCCGACAACGGTGTTCGGGTACGGCGCTGCGTTGGTCGGGTAATGAGAACCCGTTGGATACGGGCCGTCCGTCGGGTACGGGATAGGCGCCGAGGGCTGAACGTAGGTGCTGCCGGAAGGGCTTGATTGGTAGGCCGACGGCTCTACGCCGTCCACGCCCGGGGTGGTGGCCGGAGCATCTCCTCGGTAGAGCCCGTCATCCTTCTTGCCGAACAGCCAGCCCATTGCACCCGACCCTGACGTCTCCAGCACCCGCCGTACACCCGGCGGGTCACCGGACTGCGCGCGGTCAGCGTAACGAGAAATTTCGTCGCCGACGGTGACTAGCGCCGGCCGGTGGACGGGTCTGCGGATCAGGGTGCCGGCGGGTACTTCTTGCGGCTGCCGACCTTGTTCAGCGCTTCCTTGATCTTGCGCTGATTCTCCGGTTTCGCGGCCTCGCGGCGTACGCGATCCACGAGCTCGCGGGCCTTGCGCTGGTTCTCGGGCTTGGCAGCCTCACGCCGTACGACATCCACGACCTTCACCACGATGCCGGCCTTCAGAGCGCCTTTGATCAGTCCCATGCTGTCCTCCTGAGCTTTCGTAC
The DNA here is from genome assembly GCA_030860025.1 of Actinomycetota bacterium. GTDB lineage: Bacteria > Actinomycetota > Actinomycetes > Mycobacteriales > Geodermatophilaceae > JACCQS01. The sequence continues at coordinate 480 of JALZIX010000372.1, read as the reverse complement.
GGCCGGGCGACGAGCGTGCCTTGCCGAATTGCTTTCCCTGATCCTCCAACGATCAAACCGAAGACCGGGTGCCCGGGGGCAGGATGAGCCGATGAGCCAAGGTGTCCCGGCGGCGGAGTTCATCGGGAAGCTGCGATGGGCAGATGTGCCCGAGCACGCGCGTCAGCGGATCCAAGCTCTCGTGCACGACTTCGCAGCAGTGACCTGCGCCGGTTCCCGAACGTCAACGGCTTGGTCGGGCGCCGATTACGCCGTACAGCAGCATGCCGGCGACCAGGCGACCCTACTGCTCGACGGCCGCCGGGCCAGCGCGACCGGAGCGGCCTTGGCCAACGGGGTGCTGGCGAATGCGCTGGACTTCGACGATGGTCATCGGCTGGTGAAGGGCCATCCCGGCGCCTGCGTCATCCCTGCGGCCCTTGCCGTGGGGGAGATGATCGATGCCCCGCGCGACGACGTGCTGGCCGCGATCGCGGTCGG
>JALZIX010000097.1 GCA_030860025.1 Actinomycetota bacterium | reverse complement strand
GGCATTCCATGACCTGCATGCCCTGCAGTGCGGCTTCTGCACCCCCGGGATGATCATGGCTGCGGTGGACCTCCTCAACGACAACCCCAATCCGAGTGAGCACGAGATCCGCGAAGGCATCGAGGGCAACCTCTGCCGGTGTACGGGCTACCAGAACATTGTCAGTGCCATCCAGCAGGCCGCGCACCAGAGCGCTGCCGGGGATGGCGGACAGAGCGCGAATGGGGACGCCGGGGACGGCACCGCGGACGATAGTCCCGGCGACCCGGTCGAGGAATTGGTGAGCGCCATCGACCAGGGCACGAATTCGCCTGCCGCGGCCAGCGGCCAGAGCACAGGAGGTGCGGCATGACTGTTACCGAAGACCGCGTCGAAGCATCCGGTCACTCGGCCAGCGACCGCGAGGTAGGCAAGTCGCGCAAGCGCAAGGAAGACCAGCGGTTGCTGACCGGTCAGACCATGTGGACCGACAATTACAGCCTCCCCGGGATGCTGCACATGGCCATCCTGCGCAGCCCGGTCGCGCACGCGAAGATCACTCGCGTCGACGTCTCGGCGGCACTGGAGCGCCCCGGTGTCATTGCGGCCTTCTGCGGCGCGGACTTTGCCGAAGAGCAGGGCGTCATCCCCTGCGCGTGGCCGGTGACCCCGGAAATGGTCAACCCCGGCCATCCCTCGATCGCCGTCGACGAAGTCAAGCATGTCGGCGAGGCCGTTGCCATCGTTCTTGCGCGCACCAAGTCCGCGGCCCAGGACGCACTCGAGGCCATCGACATCGACTACGACGCGCTGCCGGTCGTCCTGGACATGGAGGAAGCGGTCAAGGACGGGGCGGACCTGGTCCACTCGCACACCGAGTCCAACACCAGCTTCCGCTGGGTCTTCGACGCGGGCGAGGCAGGTACCGGCACCTCGACCGACGAGGCGTTCTCCAATGCCGAGGTCACCGTGAGCCGCCGCTACATCCAGCAGCGGTTGATCCCGGCGTTCATGGAGCCGCGCTCGTCCCTGGCGGACTACAAGGACGGCGGCGTGACCCTGTGGTCAGCGACGCAGATCCCGCACATCCTGCGCCTCATGGTCGCGCTGAGCTTGGGAATTCCCGAGCACAAGACGCGGGTCGTCGCACCCGACGTCGGAGGCGGATTCGGTGGGAAGCTCCAGGTCACTCCGGAGGAGTTCCTGGTCATCCTGGCCTCCAAGCGCGTGGGCAAGCCGGTGAAGTACACCGAGTCACGCAGTGAATCCTTGCTGTCGGCCCACCACGGGCGGGACCAGATCCAGTACGTTGACATCGCCGCGAAGCGGGACGGCACCGTGACGGGATTGCGGATCCGGTTGCTCGCCGACATGGGCGCCTACCTGCGCTTGGTCACCCCCGGCGTACCGGTCCTTGGTGCGTTCATGTACCCGGCGATCTACAAGTTCCCGGCCTACAGTTTCACTTGCGACGGGGTCTTCACGAACAAGACGCCGACCGATGCCTATCGCGGCGCCGGCCGCCCGGAGGCCACGTTCGCGGTCGAACGGATCATGGACGAGCTCGCCGCCGAGCTCGACATGGACCCGATGGAGATCCGCCGCAAGAACTGGATCAAGCACGAGGAATTCCCATTCACCACGGTCTGCGGCCTGACCTACGACAGCGGCAACTACGAAGCGGCCACCGACAAGGCGTTGCAGATGTTCGGCTGGGACGAGCTTCGGGCCGAGCAGAAGCAGCGCCGGGATTCCAACGACCCGGTCCAGCTTGGCATCGGTATCTCCACCTTCACCGAGATGTGCGGGTTGGCGCCGTCCCGGGTGCTCGGTTCGCTGTCCTATGGGGCGGGTGGCTGGGAGACCGCCTCGATCCGGATGCTGCCCAGCGGCAAGGTCGAGGTCGTCACCGGAGCCAGCCCGCACGGTCAAGGACATGAGACGGCCTGGAGCCAGATCGCGGCCGACCAACTCGGCGTGCCCTTCGATGACGTGCAGGTCATCCACGGTGACACCGCTTCCTCTCCTAGGGGGCTGGACAGCTACGGATCGCGCTCGCTGGTGGTCGGCGGTATCGCCCTGGTCAAGGCAGCGGAGAAGGTTGTGGCCAAGGCCCGCCGGATCGCAGCCCATCTGTTGGAGGCCAACGAGGACGACCTCGAGTTCAAGGACGGCTCGTTCAGCGTCCGCGGCACTCCAGACACCAAGATCGGCATCCAGGAGACCGCCCTGGCTGTCTTCGCGGCGCACAACTACCCCGAGGGCATCGAACCGAGCCTGGACTCCGAGGCAACCTTCGACCCGGAGAACTTCTCCTTCCCGCACGGCACCCACCTGTGTGCGACCGAGGTTGACACCGAAACCGGGTTAGTCACGATCCGCAAGTACGTGTGTGTGGACGACATCGGCAATCCGGTCAACCCGCTCATCGTCGAGGGTCAGGTGCATGGCGGCCTGGCCCAAGGAATCGCGCAGGCGCTGTTCGAGGAGGCCGTCTACGACGCCGAGGGAAACCTGACAACGGGGACGTTCGTGGACTACACGCTGCCGACTGCGGCCGACCTGCCGCACTTCGACACCGGCAATACCGTGTCGCCGTCGACAACGAACCCGTTGGGCGTCAAGGGAGTTGGCGAAGCCGGAACCATAGCTTCAACGCCGGCGGTCGTGAACTCCGTCGTGGATGCCCTCAGGCACCTGGGAGTCAACGACGTACAGATGCCGATGACCCCGGAACGGGTGTGGCGGGCACTGCAAGGTGACCAGCACAGTGATCGAACCCCCGGCGGCACCGCCGCCTGGGGCGGCGCAACCACCGAAAACGAGGACCTTCTGGACACCGGAGGCACATCATGATCCCGTCGGCCTTCGATTACGTCAGGCCGTCGTCGGTCGACGAGGCGGTCTCGGCCCTGGCGGCTGGGGACGAGGACGCGAAGATCATGGCGGGCGGCCAGTCGCTGCTGCCGATCATGCGGCTGCGGCTGGGCAACCCATCCACGATCATCGATCTAGGCGGCATCGCTGAGCTACGCGGGGTCCGCGAGGACGGCGACGCGATCGTGATCGGTGCGATGACCACGCATTCCGACGTACTCAGGGATCCGCTCATCGCAGAGCATGCCAAGCTCATCCAGCAGGCGACGAAGACGGTCGCCGACCCGGCCGTACGACACCGCGGAACCTTCGGCGGCTCGCTGGCCCATGCCGACCCTGCTGGTGATCTGCCGGCGGTGGCGGTGGCGTTGCAGGCGCAGTTCGTACTCGCTGGCCCCAACGGCAGGCGGACGGTCCCGGCCAGCGACTTCTTCGTCGACTACCTCCAGACCGCTCTCGCCGACGACGAGGTGCTCGTCGAGATCCGGGTGCCCAAACACACCGGATGGGGCAGTTCGTACGAGAAGTTCAACCGCGTGGCGCAGGCTTGGGCCATGGTCGGAGTCGCAGCACTCGTGCGCCGCGAGAACGGCCCGATCGCCGAGGCCCGGATCGCGCTGACCAACATGGGTCCGATTCCGATTCGCGCCAGCGCGGTGGAGCAGGCTCTGCAGGGCGTCTCCGACGATGACTCTGTGGGCGCAGCCGCCGCGCGCGCCGGGGAGGGAGCTTCGCCGAGCAGCGACATGAATGCTCAGGCCGACTACCGCACCCACCTGGCCACCGTCCTGACCAAGCGAGCGGTGCTGGCAGCAATCGCGGGGTGAGGCTGCTAGATCACCCCTGGCATGACAAGGTGAACGTATGCAGCTAGAGCACTCGTTCACCGTTCCGGTCCCGGTCGACCAGGCATGGAGGGTCTTGCTGGACATCGAGCAGATCGCCCCGTGTATGCCGGGTGCAGTTCTCGACACAGTGGACGGCGATGACTTCACCGGACGCGTCAAGGTCAAGCTCGGGCCGATCAGCCTGACGTACAAGGGAAAGGCGTCCTTCGTGAAGAAGGATGAGGCGACCCACACCGCCGTCATCGATGCCGCCGGCAAGGATCAGCGCGGCAACGGTACGGCCGCGGCGACCGTGACCGCGACGTTGCAGGACCAAGACGGCAGCTCCACCCGGGTGGACGTCCTGACCGATCTCAACATCACTGGTAAGCCGGCGCAGTTCGGTCGGGGCGTGATGGTGGATGTCGGCAACAAGCTGATCGGCCAATTCGCGACCTGCGTGGAGAGCAAGCTCGGCGCAACCGGTGATTCTGCTGAGGGCGCCGAGTCGGCGCCCACGAGTACGACGGGAGAACTCACGATCGACGAGCCAGCGGCCCGCGGTGCGTCGGGTCCTGATGGTGCGCCCGATACCGACGGTGACGCCGCTCACGCACTTGGCCGGCATGCAGCCGAAACGGCTCGAGCAGCCGAAGCCGCCGCCGCTCAACCGTCGGACGGTGCAGTCGGGAAGAGCGACGGCGGTGCTGCGACTTCTGCTCCCAAGCCGCCGCCGGTCGGCGCCTCGGCGGCTGCCGCCAAGCCCCGAGCCGTTCCTTCGCGCGAGCCGGAACCGATCGACCTGCTCGAGGTCGCGGGCGGCAGCGTCGTCACCCGGATCGGGATCCCTGCAGCCGGCATGGCCGCAGCGGTCGGGATCCTCTTCTACATCATCCGCAAGATCCGCAGCTAGCCACGCCGTACCACCGTCCCGGCGTCGGCCGCGGTCAGGCTTTGGCGCGGTCGGCGTTCGCGTGGATCGCGTCACGGACGTACTGCGCCAAGCCCGTGGCCACCGTCTCGTAGGTCGCCGTGAACCGCTCGTCGGCGATGTACATGTCACCGAGGTTGCGATGAACCGCATGGCTGAGGTCGTAGTAGCGCCGGTTGATCTGCTCACGAGCAGCCTCGGCCGCGTCCATTGCCTCGGGTGAGGAGGCCGGCAAACCTGCCGCCATCGCGGCCGCGAAGGCTGCCATGATCTCCTCGCCCTCAGCTTTGATCTCGAGCCAATCCGCCTTGGTGTAGTTCTTCGTACGAGCGGCCGACTGTTTGTATCCATCGGTCTGGCCCCAACGCTGCTCGACTTCCTCGGCGTACTCGTCGGGGTCGAAGTCCCCGAAGACTTCCAGCTTCTCGGCCGGCGTGAGTCCGGTTGTGCCCATGGCTTGCGCCTCCAGTGTCGTGTCGATCGAGGCCACGATGCGTCGCAGCCGCTCGATCCGCTCGGCCAGCTTGCGGCGCTGCCGGCGGAGATGTTCCATCGGATCGGTGTCGGGATCGTCGAGGATGTCTCGGATCGCCACGAGGGCGAAACCGAGTTCGCGATAGCCCAGGACTCGGGCCAGCCGGTCGGCATCCTCGTCGCTGTAACGGCGGTATCCAGCCGCCGTACGCAGCCCGGGTCGAACCAGGCCGATCCGGTCGTAGTGATGCAGCGTTCGCACCGTGACGCCGGCTAGGTCGGCCAACTCACCGATCGAGAAGCTGGTCTCCGTCGTCGTCATGACAGCGACGCTAAGCCCTGACGTTACGTCAGGGTCAAGCTCATTTCCTGGGTGGCCGGTTGATCGGTGGCCGGTTGATCGGCGGCAAGCGGAACCCGTCAGCCACTGTGGCGGCCAACTCGAGGAATGCCTGCTCAGTCGGTTCGTCCAACTGGGTCATGTCAATGATCCCGCCGGTGACCAGATGCCGGTCGTACGGGATTTCGACCACACCGCGTACGCGAGCAAGGAAATGGTCCCGCAGTCGCTCCATGTCGAGTTCCTTGCTGGCCGGTCGTACCGTCGAGATGACCGCCACTGCTCGTGCGACCAACTCGCCGTAACCGTGCGCGATCAGCCAGTCCAACGTCTTGCTGGCCCGGCTGGCACCGTCCACACTCGGCGATCCCACGACGACGATCGAGTCGGCCACTGCCAACGTCCCGGACATGGCTGAGTGCAGCAGCCCCGTCCCGGAGTCGGTCAGGACGATGTTGAAGTACCGGGCGAGGACATCGGAGACGGTGCAGTACTCCGCTTCGCTGAACGCCTCCGACATCTCCGGATCCTGCTCGGATGCCAGCACCTGAAGACGCGCGGCGAGAGAGGTGTAGGCGGACACGTCGGTGAAGGACCGAATCGATTCGAGGTTGTCCAGGAGATCGCGAACGGTGACGTCGATCTGACCGGTCAGCCGCTCGGCGAGCGTTCCGGCATCGGGGTTGGCATCGAGAGCGACCACGCGGTCACCTCGATGCTCGGCGAGGGTGAGACCGATCCCGGCAGTCGTGGTGGTCTTACCGATCCCGCCCTTCAGCGAGACGACGGCAATCCGATGGCAACCGCGAACCGGCGCCGTGGCCCGTTCGACGAGATTGCGACGGTGCATTTCTGCATGGGACAAACCAGGATTGACCGCTCCCCCGGTCACCGCGTGTACGACGGCGCGCCAACCGACTCTGGGCACGGCCGCGGAGGGCTTGACCAGTGATCGCGAGGTGAGATCTGCCGCCGAGCCGTGCTGCGGCATCTGCTGGCTGGCTGGCTGCCAGCCCTGGTTACCGGCCTGCGGCTGCCATTGAACGGGGGGCGGGGCTCCGTTCGGGGGACCGGCAGGGTCGGCCGCCCAGCGTGACTGCGAGGTGGGCGCCTGCTGCAGGGGATAAGGGGGGCTTGCCGGGCCGTCCAGCCGCGCTTGCGGGGCTGCCGCGGGTGGCACCGGATAGCCGACCGGCGGCAGCGGAGGCGGCTGCTGCGGCGGCGGCTGCGGCTGCGGAGACGGCTGCGGCTGCTGCTGCGGCGGGGCCTGGCTACCGGGGTCGACGCGGCTCTGCCGGGAGCGATCGACGGGGGCGTTGGAGTCGGGGCCCCAGCTGAAGCCGCTGGGTACGTCGGTGATCCAGGGCGGCGGATCCACCGGCGGGGCGGGCGTCGATGGGGCGGCGGAGCGGGTCTGCCCCCAGCCCGAGCCCGGGGCCGCGTCGGTACGCCAGCTTGGTTCACCAGGGGCTACGCCTACACCGTTGGCCCAGGCTGGCCGATCGGCAGCCACGGTCGGGTCGCCCCACGGACGGTGATCAGCCTGGGCGTCGGTGGAGTGGTGGGCAGTATGGTCATTGTCAGATCCCGGGCTGAACGATGCTGCCCATCGGTCAGCATCGACTCGGCGCACTGGGCCCGTGGGGTTCCCTTCGTCGGCGTCGGCAGCTATTGCCTCGTCGGTCCAGGCCAGCTCGGCGGCGGGAGCCATGGCGTCGGCACCCTCGTCAGCCGGCTCGCTGGCGTCGCTGTTGCCGCTGCGCTCGGCGTGCTGCGCTGCGTCGTCGGCCGGCAGTTGCGTGCCAGGTGCGTTGGCCACGAATCGGCCTCCATGTTCTTGTCGAAGCATGAGCTGTCCCCCGCGCAGCACACGTCTGCGCAGCGCAAGCCTAGGTCAGTGATCAAACTCCTGGCGACGCCTGCGAAAACTTGTCCACCGCGATGCCGGTCTCATCCTGGTGATGGAGTCAGGAGGATCGTCGAGCAGGGCTCGCACGAGGAGCTGCTGGCCGCCGACAGTGCGTACGCGCGGCTCCACAACGCCCAGTTCACCGCCCCAGTAGCCGAGGCCCTTACGCCGGTCGGCTGAACCGTCCCCTGAGGTGTTCCACCAGTCCACGACAGGCTTCCTCCACGAGATCGAGGGTGTGTTCGAAGGCCTCCGCGCCCTGGCCGTACGGGTCTGGCACGCCGAGGCCGCGCGCGCCGTCAGGTACGAAGTCCCGCAGCAGCGCAACCTCCGGTCGATCGGCGACAGCGCGCCCGCGGAAGAGGTCCTCGATGTCGCGGAGGTTGGCCGAGTCGAGGCCGATCAGGAGGTCATAGTCGGCGACGTCCGTGGCAGTCAACTGCCGGGCGCGATGCCGGCTGGCGTCGTACCCGCGGGCGGCCAGCGCTCGGACCGAGCCCGGGTTGGCGGCGTTCCCGATGTGCCAGTCGCCGGTTCCCGTACTGCGGACCGTGATCTGCTCGCCGAGTCCGGCCTCGTCGAGCAGCGAACGGGTGACGATCTCAGCCATCGGCGACCGACAGATGTTGCCCAGGCACACGAAGCAGATCCGGTACGGGCCACCCAAGGTGCTGGACTCGCTCATCGAAACCAGCAAACCAGATGGTTGACGCCTGCCCGTCCTGCGCTGGAGTAACGGGATCGAAGGGATCGGGCGCGGCAAGTTAGGGTCTGGTCAGCCGTCGCGCCGGTCCTTCCGGCGTAGGACAACGTCGTCGAAGGGCGCGCGCATCCAATGCAGCAGATCGATCCGTCGTTCACTGAGCTCCCGCTCCGTCCCCTCGCCGATGCTGCCCTAAGCCGGGCGCGCGAGCTCGGCTGTACGCACGCCGACATCCGGGTCGAGCGCCTCCGTACCCAGAACATCAGCCTGCGGGATGCCCGGTTGGAGTCGGCCACCGACGGGGAGGACTTGGGCCTCGCCGTACGGGTGGTGCATGAGGGGACCTGGGGCTTCGCCGCCGGCGTTGCGCTCACCACCGACGAGGCCGACCGGCTGGCCGAGCAGGCCGTCGCGGTGGCTCGGGTCTCGGCCGCGATCAATACCGATCCGGTGGAACTGGCGCCTGAGCCGGTCTATCCCGATGCCGCGTACGTCTCCGCGTACGAGATCGATCCCTTCACCGTGCCCGGTCCCGAAAAGATCGCGCTACTGATCGACTGGTCGGAGCGCCTGCTGTCCGCCGACGGTGTGGAGCATGTCCAATCCGGCGTGCACCTCGCCAAGGACCAGAAGTTCTACGCCGACCTGAGTGGCACCTCAACCATTCAGCAGCGGGTGCGCGTGCATCCGCAACTGACCGCGGTCGCCGTCGAACGGTCCACCGGCGCTTTCGAGACCATGAGGACGATCGCCGCGCCGGCCGCGCGCGGCTGGGAGTACCTGACCGGTGACCTGGTCGACTGGGCCGGAGAACTGGCCGAGATCCCCGAACTCCTGCGGGAGAAGATCAAGGCACCGTCGGTGCAGGCGGGGCGCTACGACCTCATCGTCGATCCGTCGAACCTGTTCCTCACCATCCATGAGTCGATCGGCCATGCGACCGAGTTGGATCGGGCGCTCGGGTACGAGGCTGCCTATGCGGGTACGTCGTTTGCCACCCTCGACAAGCTGGGGACGCTGAAGTATGGCTCGCCGCTGATGAACGTGACCGGTGACCGCACCGACGAGTACGGGCTGGCTTCCATCGGCTACGACGACGAGGGCGTGGCGGCTCAGCGATGGGACATTGTCAAGGACGGCATCCTGGTCGGCTATCAGCTGGATCGGAATATGGCACGCCTCAAGGGATTTGAGCGCTCCAACGGCTGCGCCTTCGGAGACTCGCCGGGACACGTACCGGTGCAGCGGATGGCCAACGTTTCACTCCAACCGGACCCGGACGGGCCCACGACGGAGGAGATGATCGGCGGAGTCGAGCGCGGCATCTACGTCGTCGGCGACAAGAGTTGGTCGATCGACATGCAGCGCTACAACTTCCAGTTCACCGGGCAACGCTTCTACAAAATCGAATCCGGCCAGCTTGCTGGGCAGTTGCGGGACGTCGCCTACCAGGCCACGACCACGGATTTTTGGGGCTCGATGTCGGTCGTCGGCGGCCCGTCGACGTACGTCCTCGGTGGTGCCTTCAACTGCGGTAAGGCTCAACCGGGACAGGTGGCGGCGGTCAGCCATGGGTGTCCGAGTGCCCTGTTCGACGGGGTCAACATCCTCAACACGGTGACGGAGGGCGGGCGATGACCTCAAGCACCCTGGTGTCGGCGCAGGACATGGCGGAGCAGGCGCTTTCGCTGTCGAAGGCTGACGACTGCATGGTGGTGGTCAATGAACGCTCCGAGACGAACCTCCGGTGGGCCAGCAACAGCCTGACCACGAACGGGGAGATGCGCTCACGTCGGGTGGCCGTCGTCTCCATCGTGGACGGCGGCAGCGGTGCGGCCGCCGGCACGGTGTCCCGCAGCGGGTCGCCGGACCTGGCTGACCTGGTCGCCGCCTCCGAGCACGCAGCCCGCGACGCCGGTCCGGCCGAGGACGCGATGCCGCTGATCAGCGAGGCCACGGGCGGTGGGGACTGGTCTGGGCCAGCGGCTGTGACCTCGATCGGGGTGTTCAGCTCCTTCGCCCGTGAGCTCGGGAGTGCCTTCGGAGAAGCCGAAGCCGGTGACCGACTGCTCTTCGGCTTCGCCGAACACATCGTCGAGTCGACGTTCCTGGCGAGTTCGACCGGGCTTCGGATGCGCCACGACCAGCCAACTGGACGCCTCGAGCTCAACGGCAAGTCGCGGGACTTCAGCCGCTCAGTTTGGGCAGGTGCGGCGACCCAGGACTTCGCCGACATCTCGGTGGCTGCACTTACCGCTGATCTCGCGACGAAACTGGGTTGGAGTGAGCGACGGATCGATCTCGAGCCAGGCAGGTACGAGACGCTGCTGCCGCCGTCCACGGTGGCGGACCTGATGATCTACATGTACTACACCGGTCAGGCGCGAGACGCCGACGAGGGGCAGACGGTCTTTTCGAAGAAGGGCGGCGGGAACCGCATCGGCGAGGCCCTGACCGAAAAGCCCCTGACCATGCGCAGTGATCCGGCCGCACCGGGTCTGCAGGCCGCTGACCATCTCGTGACGACGACCTCCAGCCCGTACGCCTCGGTGTTCGACAACGGGCTGGCCCTGCCGGCCGTCGACTGGATCCGCGATGGTGTCTTGACGAAT
>JALZIX010000065.1 GCA_030860025.1 Actinomycetota bacterium | reverse complement strand
GTTTCCCCCCGCATTCCGAGGACGACATAACCCTGGTTACCGCCCACATCCAGCGGTTGGGCCGTGCCGCCCAGGTCGGCCTCGGACTCAACTCGAGCGGTGTCCAGCCCGCCGCCCGCGTCCTGTTGCACGTCGATGACCACGCGATCCTGATCATCTGCGTCGGGATCTGTGTAGCCACAGCCCGTTGCGAACGGCTCTGCCTCCACGGACAGGGCGAGCACGCTGCCGACTTCTTCGGCCGACACGACCTCGCACACGTCCACGGGGCCGGCCGATCCTGATGCCGATCCGCCGCCGTCGGTTCCGGTTGCCGAGGGCGGCGCATCATCGCCGGCGCAGGCCGACAGGCTGAGGGTCAGGGCTACCGCGAGCAACCCTGCTGATCGGGTGAACAGCGTGGCGGGCACAGCGACAACACTAGAGAGGGGGCAGTGCGGCGAGTGCCGTCGCGGCTATCTCGCGCGCCTGCAGCGAACTCTCCTTATCGAGGATCACGGCTACCAGCAGTGCCCCCGAAGTCACGGCCAGGACGGTCGTTCCGTTCGCGACGAAGACCCCGCCGTAGTCGCCGACGTCTGTGACGGGCAGCGCCGCGGTGGTCACCTGCGCCAACGCGGCGTTCTGCGCGGCCACCGGATCACCGTACGGCGTGAGGTCGACCGCCACGCTGGCGTTGCCGTTGAGCCGGTAGAAGACACAGTCCGGAGCCGGTTGTCCTTCCACCGTGATCGTCTCCACGCGGGACATCCGATCGCCGACGGTCTCTTCGATGTAGGTCTCGTCCAGGTACGGGCACGGGCCCGGGCCGACGACTGGTGGGGCCGGAGCCGTCGTCACCCCTATCGCGGAGGGCGAGGTGCCCGCTGCCTCCGTCGACGCGGGACGAGACGTACTGGACGAAGTCGGTTCGGCGCCACCATCGCCGGAGCATCCCGCCGAGCCGAGGAGAACCAGGACCCCGATCGCGACAGCCAGCGGTGGCCGGCGGGTGCACGTCTGTTCGCCCCGACTCACGACGCGACCCTACGGCCAGCCTGATTCAGGTCAGCCGCGGCAGAACGTGGGCAGCGTTCGGGTTTGCGCGACTCAGTTCACCGGCCCGGTCCGGCCGCCCACGTCCTTCGGGTCGAGGACTTGAGTGGGTACGACTCCCAACCGCTTGTTGATCACCACCGTGATCGCCCAGAGCACGATTCCCAGCAGGACCAGTGCGCCCGCCACCAAATACTGGGCCTGCGGACGGCCGGACAGCGGGGTGACCAGGTAGAGGCAGAAGAACGCGCCGAGCATCGGGAGGATCGTCGGCGCCCGGAAGGCTCCCTCCGGCGGGGGGTCCTTGCGCAGGACAAGGACCGCGACGTTGACGACTGAGAACACGGCTAGCAGGAGCAGTGCCGTAGTCCCGCCGAGGACCGCGACCGCGTCCGGATTCGCGCTGGACACATAGATGATCAGGCAGAACGACAGGACGGTCGTGAAGATGATCGCCACCCACGGCGTACGGCGGTCGGGGTGAACCTTGCCCAGCACCGGCGGTAGGACCCGCTGCTTGGCCATCCCGTAGAGCAACCGGCTGGCCATCAGCATGTTGATCAGCGCCGAGTTGGCGACCGCGAACATGGAGATGAACGGCAGGATGTCGCTGATCGGCAGGTCCGGCGCACCGGCCTTGACCACTTCCACGAGCGGAGTGTCGCTGTCGGCCAGCACGCCGACCGGAACCAAGGCCACCGCGGCGATGGAGATGAGCACGTAGATGATCCCGGTGATCGTCAGGCCGGTCAGCATGATCCTGGGGAAGATTCGCCTGGGTTCCTTGCACTCCTCGGCCATGTTTACCGAGTCCTCGAACCCGACCATCGCGAAGAAGGCCAACGAGGTGGCGGTGGTCACCGCCAGGAAGATGTTCTTGTCGTCCGGGGTGTCGAAGGCCACGACCCGAGAGAAGTCGGCCTCGGCGCCGAAGATGGCCCAGATGCCTACGAGGATCACCAGGAGCAGTCCGGACAATTCCACCATCGTGAGGACCACGTTGGTCTTGACGCTCTCGCCGACGCCGCGGAAGTTCACGAGCGCGACCAGCAGCATGAATGCGAGGGCGATCAGGACGATGCCGCTGGTGCTGACGTCCAGTCCGAACCCCAGGGCCAGGTTGGAGGCGAAGGCGCGTGAGGCGGTCGACGCCGAGGTGATGCCCGAGGACATCACCACGAAAGCCACGATGAACGTGATGAAGTGGATCCCGAACGCCTTGTGCGTGTACAGCGCGGCACCGGCCGCCTGCGGGTACTTGGTCACGAGTTCGAGATAGCTGAAGGCAGTAATGGTGGCCACGATGAAGGCCACCAGGAAGGGGATCCAGGCGGCACCGCCGACCTCGGCGGCAACTTGCCCGGTCAGCGCGTACACCCCCGTACCGAGGATGTCGCCCACGATGAACAGCAGGAGCAGGCCGGGACCCATCACCCGCCGCAGCGCCGGTTCCCCCTGCGAGTCGACGTCCTGATCGGTGTTGACGCGGGTGTCGGCCATGGCGTGTCTCCATCCCGTGGGCGGTGCGCGCACCGCGTGACGGAGATCACCTTGGCCCCTACCGACCTCGCTGTCGAGAGGACACCCGCGCTGTTCGGTGCCGCGAGTGCCGCGCTCCGCCGGGCTCCTGCACGCCGAAATGCCCGGCTCTGCGCGGTGCTGGACCGCGACCTCACCCTCTCGCTCGGCCCGGCGGACATAGCTGCCCACCTGTGACATAGCACAATCGTTCTATGACCGTCCAGGTACGCAGCCCGCTTCCGGCTGCCTTGGACCGGTTGCGGACCGCAGTCGCGAGCTGCGCGTTTCCCCTGGAGCTTCCGGCCGCGGCGGACGCGAGGCACACACAGCAGGCGTTGACCGACCAACTCGGCGACTACATCCTGCCTCGGCTGGCCAGGCTCGACGCCCCGCTCCTGGTCGTGGTCGGTGGCTCGACCGGCGCTGGTAAGTCGACTCTGGTCAACTCCCTCGTCGGGCGCCGGGTCAGTGAGCCGGGGGTGCTGCGACCAACCACCCGTTCCCCGGTACTCGTCTTCAATCCCGATGACCACACCTGGTTCGCCAGCAACCGGATCCTGCCCGGCCTGCCGCGGACGACCGACTCATCCGGGGCGGCCGGCGATGGAACCGGCGCCTACGGCCTGCGGCTGGCCGCGGACACGACAGTCCCTCTCGGGCTGGCACTGCTCGATGCTCCCGATGTCGACTCGGTGGTCACCGAGAACCGGGAGATGGCCGAGCAGTTGCTGGCCGCCGCGGATCTCTGGCTGTTCGTGACCTCGGCTGCTCGGTACGCAGACGCGGTGCCCTGGGGATTCCTGCGGATGGCAGTCGAACGCACGGTTGCCGTCGCGTTGGTCCTCGATCGCGTGGCCGGGAACGCGATCGAAGAGATCAGCACCCACCTTCGCGAGATGCTCACCGAACAGGGTCTCGGCCAGGCGCCGCTGTTCGTCGTACCCGAGGTGCCGCTGGACGCCCAAGGTCTTATTCCGCTCAACACCGTCATGCCGCTGCGCATCTGGCTCGGCAATCTGGCGGCCGACAGTGCGGCACGAGCAGCGGTCGTACGGCAGACCCTGCAAGGCGCGATCGCGCACCTGATCAGCCGTACCCCAACACTGATCGACGCACACCAAGAGCAGTTGGCGGCTATCGGAGGGCTGCGGGCCGACGCAGATCGCATCTACCGGGCCGCCGGGGCAGAGGTCTCCGAAGGCACCGCAGACGGGTCGCTGCTGCGCGGCGAGGTGTTGGCCCGTTGGCAGGAGTTCGTCGGCACCGGCGAGCTGTTGCGCAGTCTGGAGCGCCGGATCGGCTGGCTGCGCGACAAGCTGTCCGCCACGTTGCGCGGTCGTCCGGCGCCCGAGCGCGAATTGTCCGAGGCCGTGGAGACCGGGCTCGAGGCGATGCTCCGGTCGGCGGCGGAGTCGGCGGCGGAGAAGACGAGCGCAGCCTGGCGGCAGACCCCGGCCGGGGCCGCCCTGCTGGACCTGCATGGACCGGGTCTGGAGTCGATGTCGCCCGGATTCCGGGATGCCGCATCCCGGGCGATCCGGGACTGGCAGGGCTTCGTGATGGACTTGGTACGGACCGAGGGTTCGGACAAGCGGTCGGTGGCAAGAGTTCTCGCGTACGGGGTGAACGGCCTCGGTGTGACGCTGATGGTTGTCGTGTTCGCGTCCACCGCAGGGGTCACGGGGGCGGAGATCGGGGTGGCCGGCGGCACCGCGGTCGTCGGCCAGAAGCTGCTCGAGGCGATCTTCGGCGACCAGGCCGTACGAACCCTGGCCGCTCGGGCTCGAGAAGATCTCGACGCCCGGGTCGAGGCATTGCTGGGCGCTGAGCTGAGGCGATACCTGGAACTCCTGGACCAGCTCGGTGTGGACCCGGCTGTGCCGGAGCGGCTGTCCGCAGCGACCAGCGAAGCCGTAGCAGCGGTCGACCACGCGGATTCCCGATGAAGGCAATCGTGGAGGCAATCGGCTCTCGGCTGGCTCCCGGCCCGGGCGCCGGCACCGAACTGCAGGTCCGGCTGGCTGCGCTGGCGAAGGCGACCGAGGCCGGGATCGGACGGATCCCGGAGCCCGCACTCGGGCCGGCACGCGCCGTCTTGACGCGGGCCGGGCAACGCCTGGAGCACTCCACCGAGCACACGGTCGTCGCCCTGGCCGGCTCGACCGGTTCCGGTAAGTCCTCGCTGTTCAACCGGTTGGCCGGTGAGCAACTCGCTCCGGTCGGGGTTCGCCGTCCCACCACCGCTCAGCCGCAGGCGTGCATCTGGGGGCCGGGCGCCGAAGGGGCTGGCAGCCTGCTGGACTGGCTGGGGATCGACCAGCGGCACGTCTTGTCGAGTCCAGGGGGCAATGGGCTGACCGGGCTGGTCCTGCTCGACTTGCCCGACCATGACTCCACTGCGCTGTCCCATCGCTTGGAAGTGGACCGCCTGGTGGAGTTGGTCGACCTCATGATCTGGGTGGTCGACCCGCAGAAGTATGCCGATGCGATCCTGCACCGGCGCTATCTGGCGCCGCTGGCCAAACACGGGTCGGTGATGATGTTCGCCCTCAACCACATCGACGAACTCTCCGACACTCAGCGCGAAGTCTGCCTCGCCGACCTGCGTCGACTCCTGGCCGAGGACGGCTTCGACAAGCCGGTCATTCTCGCGACCTCGGCGACGACCGGGATGGGAACCGACCGACTTGTGGCGGTAATGCAAGACCGGGTGCGCAAGACGAAGGCGGCCGCCGCCCGCCTGACCGCCGATGTCGACCGAGCGGCCGCGGACCTGGCCGAGCACGGCTTCGACCATCCGGTGACGGTTGCCGATGAACCCTCGCCGGGTCTGGTGGATGCGCTCTCCACCGCCGCCGGCGTCCCAGCAGTGGCCGCCGCGGTCGCGAGTTCGTACGAGCTGCGGGCGCGGGAGCACGTCGGCTTTCCGCTCACCCGTTGGCTGGCCCGGCTACGGCCGGACCCGCTGCGGCGACTGCATCTCGGCGACCGAGCCGGCGGTTCGCGCGGTGGCGCCAAGTCGCCAGGCACGGAGATCGAGGCACTGGTCACCGCCCGTACCTCGTTGCCGGAACCGACGCCGGCCCAGCGGGCCCGAGTCGACACGGCCGTACGGGCCGAGATCAACCGGGCCACCGAGGGGCTTTCCGGCCCCTGGAAGTCAGCCGTCGGCACAGCGGGCCGAGCCAGCGAGGCTGACCTGCCCGATG
>JALZIX010000330.1 GCA_030860025.1 Actinomycetota bacterium | reverse complement strand
TTACGGCTGATCGACCAGTCCCGGGCACCTTCCAGCCACTTGCCGAACGAGCCGTCGCGGACATGGCCTGGCACCCATGTGATCTCCTGGTTGAGTTCCACCATCCGGTCGCGGAACGCGGAGACCTGCACGAACCAACTCGATACCGCCATGTAGATCAGCGGTGTGTCGCACCGCCAGCAGTGCGGATACGGGTGCTCATAGCTGTCCTGGCGGAACAGCATGCCCCGATCGCGCAGTTCGGCCAGCAACGGCTTGTTGGCCTCGAACACCTGTAATCCGGCGAACCGAGGTGCCACTGCGTTGAACCGCGCGTGTGGATCGACGGTCATGACGACCGGGATGCCCGCTGCCGTGCACACGTTGAAGTCGTCCTCACCGTGTGAGGGCGCCACTTGCACGACGCCTGTGCCGTCCTCCGTGGAGACGAAATCCCCGGCCAGAACAGTGAAGGCGTTGGGCACGTCAGCCAGCTGCTCGACCAGGAACTCGAAGATGGGGGTGTAGCGGCGGCCGACCAGATCGGCACCCCTGATCGTGTCGACCCGCTCTGCGTCGCCCAGTTCACGTTGATAGGCCGCCAGCCGGCTCTCGGCCAGCAGGTAACGATGACCGTCGGCGCCCTGCATGACCGCGTAGTCGATGTCCGGGCCCACGACGAGGGCGACGTTCGGTACCAGCGTCCAGGGCATCGTGGTCCACGCCAGAACCCGCTCGCCGGTCTCCAGCTCGAACCAGACCGTGCTCGCCGGATCCTGCCGGCTGCGGTAGACGTCGTCCATCCGGGTCTCGGTCGCTGACAGCGGCGTCTCGCAGCGCCAGCAGTACGGCAGAACGCGGAAGCCCTCGTAGATCAGACCTTTCTCGTGCAGGGTCTTGAACGCCCACATGACGCTTTCCATGTACGGCAGGTCGAGGGTCTTGTAGTCGTTGTCGAAGTCCACCCAGCGGGCCTGGCGGGTCACGTAGCGCCGCCACTCCTCGGTGTAGCGCAGGACCGAGGTCCGGCAGGCCTCGTTGAACTTCGCCACTCCCATCTCGATGATCTCGGGCTTTCCGGAGATACCGAGTTGTTTCTCGGCCTCCACCTCGGCCGGCAGGCCGTGGCAGTCCCAGCCGAAGCGCCGCTCGACCCGCCTGCCGCGCATCGTCTGGTAGCGCGGGACGACGTCCTTGACGTACCCGGTCAGCAGGTGGCCATAGTGCGGCAGGCCGTTGGCGAACGGCGGCCCGTCGTAGAAAACGTATTCGTTGCTGCCGTTCACGCCTGGGTCCCGGGCCTCGACACTGGCCGGAAAGGTCTTCTCGGCCTCCCAGGTGGCCAGCGTGTCCCGCTCGAGGTCGGGCAGTCGGGGGGTCGGCCCGACCACGACCGGTTCTCCGGTGCTAGTGCTGTGCCGGGGATAGGACATCTGGATCTCCGCCTCGTTCCTTCTGCGCTCAGTCGAATCGTCCGATCTGTGCGCGAGGACGAGTGTGCGGCCGTTCGGCCACCGCACCCGCGGTACCACCTCGCTTGGTCTGCTCTGCCGGACGGCGCGGCGGACCCGCTCTTGTCGTGCCGGCTGTGACGGGCCACTCCCGTCCGGTTCTACTGGGGCCGCTCCCACAGTGTCGGTGGGAGGCAGGCCTGTTCTTCCGGAGGCTCACCGGTGATCGCCGGGTCGATGCCTGTGCTGATCAGGATAGTCCAGCCGAACCCCGTAATGCCCGGCCGTGAAATGCCATAGGGCAGAATGTCGTATGGCCGCACCCAGGTGGATCCGGTGCGGTGGAACGCGGTGAGTACCGAGGATTTCGCGCCGATCCTATTGGTCGGGGCCGTGGTCGTCCTGGTTGCGGTGCTGGCCGTGCGGGTGGCCAGCCGGATCGGCCTGCCCAGCCTGCTGATCTATCTCGGTCTCGGGTTGGTCCTCGGGGAATCCGGCTTGGGGATCGAGTTCGAGAGCGCCGAGCTGACCCAAGTCCTCGGGCTCACCGCGCTGGCGATCATCCTGGCCGAGGGTGGGCTGACCACTCGCTGGACGTCAGCGCGGGTGGTTCTGGGACCCGGACTCCTGCTGGCAACCGTAGGCGTGGCGGTCAGCGTGTTCATCACCGCTGGGGTGGTGATGCTGGTCTTCGGCGCCGATCTCCCGACCGCCCTTCTGTTCGGCGCGGTGGTCAGCTCCACCGACGCGGCGGCCGTCTTCGCCACCCTGCGCGGGCTCGGCCTGCCCACCCGGGTGTCCCGAACGCTGGAACTGGAGAGCGGCTTCAACGACGCTCCGGTCGTGCTGGTGGTCATCGCGCTGTCCGAGGCGCTGACCAACTCAGGAACTGGCAACGTGGCGTTGCTGATGGCCTTGATCGGCTACCAACTCGTTGCCGGTGCGTTGATCGGCATCGTGATCGGGGTGGCTGGGGCGTGGGTATTGCGTCGCAGTGCGCTGCCGGTGTCCGGGTTGTATCCGCTGGCCACGGTCGCGCTGTGCCTGACCGGATATGCCGGCGCCATCGTGGCTCATTCCTCAGGTTTCATGGCGGTCTACGTCTGCGGTCTGGTTCTCGGAAACTCCACACTTCCGCACCGGGCGGCCACGCTGGGATTCGCCGAAGGCATGGCCTGGTTGGCGCAGATCGGTCTGTTCGTCCTGCTCGGACTGCTGGCCAGCCCGGGCCGACTGCTCGGCGCCGTGGGACCGGCGATCGTGGTCGGCCTGGCCCTTCTGCTGCTGGCCCGCCCGGTCTCGGTCGTCCTCTCGGTCGTCTGGTTCCGGATTCCCTGGCGGGAACAGGCCTTCCTGGCCTGGGCGGGGCTGCGCGGCGCCATCCCGATCGTGTGGGCCACGATCCCGATCTCGGCGGCGGTACCTGACGCGGAACGCATCTTCGACACCGTCTTCGTCCTCGTGGTCGTGTTCACCCTCATCCAGGGGACGACTCTGCCGACCGTGGCTCGCTGGCTGGGGCTGGCCAGCCCGGTCACTGAACATGAAGTCAAGGTTGAGGCTTCTGCACTGGATGAACTCCATGCCGAACTGCTGCAACTCAGGATTCCGGAGGGTTCCCACCTGCACGGGGTCTACGTCTCCGAGTTGCGACTGCCGGCGGATGCGGCAGTGACCTTGCTGGTACGAGACGGCCGCCCGTTCGTCCCCTCGGAAACGACCCGGCTCAGTCGCGGCGACCAACTGCTCGTGGTGACCACGATCGGCTCCCGCGAGGCAACGATGCGCCGGTTGCGGGCCGTGAGCCGCGCCGGGCGGCTGGCCCGCTGGCGTGGTGAGACCGGCCGCCAGCTCATCGACTGATCTGCCCTTACCCCAGCCAGGATTCGTGCGGGCTCCGCCAGCCCACTCGCGGATGGTGGGGTTGGCCTCGGTGCGGTGCGTTGTGCCGGGAAGACTGCGACCGTAAGGTGGCCTGCCACGTGCCCGCCGCCAAGTGCGCAACGGTGGTGGATTTCCCCAGAGTCGATGGAGTGTGCCGGGTGGTCGCAGCGAGAAAAGCACCAGCCAGGAAGGCGGCCCCGTCGGCGAAGCCCACTGCGCGCTCCGCGGCAAAGAAGGCGGCGCCGTCCAACAAGACCGCCGCCAAGAAGCAGACGGCCACGAAATCCCCCATGACGAAGACCCCGGCCAAGAAGACCCCGGCCAAGAAGACCCCGGCCAAGAAGACC
>JALZIX010000327.1 GCA_030860025.1 Actinomycetota bacterium | reverse complement strand
GATGTCCCCTCTGGCGCTGTGGGCGCCGCGGCGGGAGCCTGGGCTGTGCGCGCTTCGGCGGTTGGGGCCGCTGGGCTCGGTTGGGCAGCCGGGGCACCGTTGCCGGCGGTGGATTGCTTGTCCGCGGGCGCTCCGTTGTCAGTCTGGCTGCCACTGGGCGGCGAGTAGTCGGCAAAGAACTCGTGCCAGGCCTCGTCGACGCTGTCGGGGGCGGCGAGGTACTGCTGGTACATCTCGTCGACGAGCCACTCGTTGGGACCGAAACCTGCAATGTCGTGCTGGGTGGACAAGGGTCGCCTCGCCTCGCCTCTCGTCGAGTCGTCCGGTCTCTGGACGTTATTGACCGCCAGAGGTCGAGATTACCCGCACTAGGTCCCAGTTATGCGTTGCGCCGGTGATCGCTGGCCAGCAGGTCGAAAGTGATCAGGTCGTCAAAGGTGCCGTCGCGTAGCCGTTCGGCCTCTCGCTCCCGACCAACTCGGCTGAAGCCAGCACGTCGGGCGATCTCGATGCTTGCCGTGTTTCCGGCCGCGGCCAGGAGTTGCAAACGACGCATGCGCAGCCCCGGCTCGGCCGGCGCCAGCGCGTGTTCGACGACGAGGTTTACGGCCTCGGTCATCACGCCGCGCCCGCGAGCATCCGGGTGTGTCCAGTAACCGACCTCGCCGCTTGCCTTGTCCGGCTCCAGATCCATCAGCCCGATGCTCCCCAGCAACGAGTCACTCTCGAGGTCAGCGACGCACCAGGCGATCCCACGGGCCAGTGACTCGTTCACGGTCAACGTGTCCAAGTACGCGCGGGCAGAGCCCTCCGTGTAGGGGTCGGGCAACTGTGCCAGCCAGTGGGCGGTGCGCGCGTCCGAGCAACCTTCCACAATTCTGGGGATGTCGTCTGCATCGAACGGTCGCAGCCGGATCCGATTACCACGCAGTACGGTCGGCGTGAGCCAGCGGTTCTTGGGCATGAGTTCGTCGCCGGCCACCACCGTTCCGATCCAGGCGTCGGCCAGCGGCGGGCGACCAAGCCTGCGGGGCAGCGTGCCGTTGAAGGTGAAGCCGCAGGCCCAGGCAACTCGGAGGGAGGCGACATTGCCCACCCTGGCAAGCCAGGTGACCGATTCCGTTCCCTCTGCGAAACACCACTGCAGTGCCAATCGAACCGCATCGGACATCGCGCCGCGTCCGCGAGCCCAGGGATGTAGCAGGAAGCCGATGTCGGCGGCCGGACCGCCGCGAATGTCAAGGTTTCCGGCGTAGCGCGCCCCCCCGTCCGCGTCGAGGACCTCGATCGCCCAGCCCCGCGCGCTTCCAGCCTGCCAGCCAGGCGCCACTTTCTCGCGGAGAAACGACTCGGCATCGGAGGGCTCGTAGGGATCCGGCAGATCGGTCCATCGTCGAGCGAGCGGATCTCGGCACATCTCGACGATCGCCGGTACATCATCATCCCGATGCGCGCGCAGCCCTACCCTGCCGTTGGACAGGTGCGGTACGTCCTCGGGCCAGCGGGTCACCGGAGGCTCACGAGTGGCTCAGCTGACGTCGCGACGAACGGCGAAGACCCAGCCCAAGACGGCGAGCACGATCCCGTACGCGGCCAGCAACAAGGCGCCCTGCCAGCGTTGCAACAGATCGGTCTCGCCTACCGTGGCCGTGATGGACTCCAGCGCGCCCCCGGGCAACCATTTGTAGGCCGAAGCGGTGGCCGGGACCGAGCGCAGGATCGGCTCGACAACGAACAGGTAGACCAACGAGCCCACGATGGCAGCGACCTGGTTGCGCAGCAGGGCGCCGACCCCGACTCCGACCAGTCCATACAGCGCCGCGCCGCCGATCGAGCTCAGCAGGACCTCGAGATTCTCGCCGCTGAGGTCCACCTCTGCGCCCTTGGCGCCGAGCCACGGTAGGGCCACGGCCAGGACCACGGCGTTCACGACGAGACCGAACAGCAGGCTCACGCCGAGGTAGGTCAGGAGTTTGGCCAGCACGACCTGGCCGCGCTTGGGGGTCACCAGGAACGTGGGAGTCGCCGTACGGTGCCGGTACTCCTGGGTCATTCCGATGATCCCGAGAATCAACAGGAAGACCACCCCATTGGCACCGGCGGCCAGGGCCAGTTGGGTGAACGCGGGATCCTCGACCGCCGGGATTCCGCTCTGCGGGGTGGCTGCGGCCTGGTCGGCGAACCCGATCAGCAGCGCTGCCGAGCCTCCGGCCAGGACGCAGGCGCCCAGCAGCAGCCACAGCCAGAGCTTGGTGGTGAACAGCTTGCGGAGTTCGGCGCGAATCAGCTTGATCATCGGTTCACCTCAGCCGGCGGGACATGCGCAGCCACCGGAGTTGGGGCAACGGGTTCGGTGGGTGCGGCCTTGAACTCCTCCTGTCCGGCGGTCAACCGGAAGTAGATCTCCTCGAGGTCGGTCGCTGCCGTCCGCAATTCGTGCAGTTCCACGCCCGTCGTGAAGGCAAGATGCCCGATCGCCGGCATGGGGACGCCGCGGACGGCCACTTCCTCCGGTGCCAGGGTCTCCACCTGCCCACCGGCTGCGGTCAAGGCCTCGGACAGCGCGGAGATGTTGGGGGACCGCACGTGCACCGAGGCCTTTGTGGGGTCGGCCAGTTCGGCGATCGTCCCTTCGCGAACCAGTCTGCCGCCTGCGATGATCACGATCCGGTCCACCGTCTGTTGCACCTCGGCGAGCAGGTGACTCGAGACCAGGATCGTCCGCCCCTGGTCGTGGGCGAGCCGCTGCAAGAAGGTGCGCAGCCACTGGATTCCCTCGGGGTCCAAGCCGTTCGCGGGCTCGTCGAGGATGAGCACCTGCGGATCGCCGAGCAGCGCCGTGGCCAGGCCGAGCCGCTGGCGCATGCCCAAGGAGTAGCCCCCGGTCTTTCGCTTGGCGGCATCCGTCATGCCGACCTGGGCCAGCACCGCATCTGCCCGTTCATCGGGTAGGCCAGCGGCCGCGCAATAAACCCGCAGATGATTGCGGCCGCTACGGCCGGGATGGAACGCGGTTTCCAGCACCGCACCGACCCGCGAACTGGGTCGCGACAGACCCGAGTAGGGAATTTCCCCGTACGTCGCCGATCCTGAATCGGGAGTGATCAGTCCCAGCACCATTCGCAGGGTGGTCGTCTTTCCGGCGCCGTTGGGTCCCAGGAAGCCAGTCACCTGGCCTGGTTCTACGACGAACGAGAGACGATCGACGGCCCGAACAGGGCCGAAACTCTTGGACAGATCGGAGACGACGATCCTCGCCGGAGCGGCGTCATTCGTCTCCTGCTGCATCGGCGTGCTCACAGGGCTCCATCCAACCGGGTGGGGCCACCGAGTTTCCGGTGGGGGTTCACTTCGGCCGAGCGCGATCCGCGGCGCTAGGCTCCGGCCGTGGGGAGCTATCAGACGATCGTTGTCGGAACCGACGGTTCAGCGTCGTCCCTAGTTGCCGTGGAACGTGCGGGCGCGCTGGCCGGGGAGGCGAATGCCCGCCTCGTGGTTGCCTGCGCGTACTTCCCCGACCAGCACGATCGTGGGATGGAGCAGGCCAAGGATGTCCTGGGCCGTGAGGCATATCAGGTCGTCGGGTCCTCGCCAGCCGAGGAGCGAGCCCGTACGGCGGCTGATCGCGCCCGTGCGGCCGGAGCGCGCGACGTGCTCACCGCAGCGGTGACCGGCGAGCCGGTTGACGTTCTGCTCCGGGTCGTGGCCGAACATGGAGCCGGTCTGCTCGTGGTGGGAAACCGCGGCCTCAACACGATCAAGGACCGACTGCTCGGTTCGGTCCCGAGCGATGCCACTCGCCGAGCGGGCTGCGACGTCCTCGTTGTCCACACCACCGACTGAGGCACCCATCCCCTCCGGGGAGGGGACACTCGCGCTCGGACTCGAGGCGGCACTGTTGGACGGTGCTAGGCGATACACCCGGGTAGAGGTGGCGAGGCTGACCGGCACGCCAGTCGAGCGCTTGGAGAAGCTCTGGCGCGCTATGGGATTTGCCGACGTCGATGACGAAACCAAGCTGTTCAGCGACGACGACGTGGCTGCCGTACGAACCCTGGACGAGTTCGCCGCAACGGGGTTTCTCGACGTCGAGCGAGAAGCCTCCCTCGCCCGGGTCCTGGGCCAGGGAATGGCGCGGATGGCCGAGTGGCAGGTGCGCGAACTCCGGGCGGCTCTACAGGCGGCTGGAGGGGATGTCGGAACCGCCGGCCCGGAGGTCATCGGTTACCTCACCGCCGAGCTGCTACCGCGGATGCAGCGACTGCAGGATTACATGTGGCGGCGCCACCTGGTCTCGATCGCGGGGCGGGCGCTGGCCTCCGAAGAAGAGCAACTCGACGCCGTCGAACTCGTCGTGGGCTTCGCTGACCTGGTCGGTTTCACCTCCCTGTCGCGCACTTTGTTGCAATCGGAACTCGGTGAGTTGGTCGAGGCCTTCGAGAGCCGGGTCGCCGAAGTGGTCGCCGTCAACCGAGGGCGGGTCGTCAAGACGATGGGCGACGGGGTGTTGTTCGTGGCCGACGACGTCGCGTCCGGTGCGGAGATTGCGCTCGGTCTGCTGGAAGCCATGGCCACCGACGAGTCCCTTCCTGCCCTGCGGGTGGGCCTGGCCAAGGGGACCGTTTTGACCCGGCTCGGTGACGTCTACAGCTCGACGGTCAACCTGGCGAGCCGGCTGACCGGCCTGGCGAAGCCTGATTCCGTGCTTGTTGATGGTGCGGTTGCTGAGGCGCTAGAGGGTGATCCGCGGTATCGGCTGCGTCGGCTTGGTCGCGTGTCGGTGCGCGGACTGGAACGCCAACGCCCGTGGCTGTTGCGGCGGG
>JALZIX010000051.1 GCA_030860025.1 Actinomycetota bacterium | reverse complement strand
CCAGTACGAGGATCGAGTGGGGATCTCCCGCAACGGGATCCCCGAGCGCCTCTGGCTCGACGCCGAGGACGTCGTCGCAACGGCACTGCGCGATCACCGGCGCGGCGCGGTCATCAGCATTCCCGGCCCGCAGTACAAGGCCTCCGTCCTGGCCGCTCGGCTGGTTCCTCGTCGAATCCTGCGGTGGGCAAGCGGGCGGCTCACGTCCGGCGCACCAAAAGAAGGAGCCGGCAGTTGAACCGTCACAGGCTGGTTCGCGAAGGCTGACTGTGAGTACTCAGCCGAAACAGCGCGTCCAGAACAGAGCCAACCCATGGGTACGGCGGGGGTTGAGCGCACTGGCCGGTCTCATCGCAGCCGGTGTCGCGCTGGGGATCGGGGAGCTGCTCGCGGGCCTGGTTGGCCCGAACAGCGCCCCCGTCATCGCGATCGGCGGGGCCGTCATCGACGCCACGCCGCGTTTCCTCAAGGAGTTCGCGATCGAGACGTTCGGCGAGAACGACAAGCTCGTGCTCATTGCCGGAACGCTCGCCCTGCTTGCGTTGTTCGCCATGGTGCTGGGCGTTCTCGCCTGGTCCCGGCTCAAGCTGGCCGCCGCCGGTGTGCTGCTCTTCGGCCTCATCGGGGCCGCCGCGGCCATCACGCGGCCCACCAGCGCCGCACTGGACGTACTGCCCTCGCTCATCGGAGCTGCCACCGGCGCAGTTGTGCTCGTCTACCTGATCACGGCACTCGGTGCTCGTACGGACAACAAGCCGGTGACTGCCGACAAGCCGGCAACTGCGGACAAGCCGATCGCCACTGACCGGGCCGAGCAAGCCGCGGTGGCCCGGGCAGCCGAGACCGACGTGCAGCGCCAGCATGCGGACGAGACGCTGGTCGCCAAGCTCCGCGAGCGCCTCGGCGGCGTCGATCGGAGCACCTCATCGCTCAACCGACGCGGATTCTTCGTGGCCGGTGGCCTGGCCGCCGGCGCGGCAGTCGTGGCCGGGGGAGCCGGCAACCTGCTGCAACGGCGCTTCTCGGTCTCCGGCGCCCGGTCCGACATCACGCTGCCGGATCCATCCAGCCCGGCCGGCGCGCTACCCGCGGGCGCGGATCTGTCCGAGACCGTCGACGGGCTAACCCCGCTGTTCACCGACAACGACGACTTCTACCGGGTGGACACCGCGCTCACCGTGCCACAGGTCTCGCCGTCTGATTGGTCCCTTCGGATTTTCGGAATGGTCGACCAAGAGGTCGAGTTCACCTTTGCCGATCTGATGGAGCGAGACGACCTCATCGAGCGCGACATCACGATCAGCTGCGTGAGCAATCAGGTCGGCGACAGACTGGCCGGCACGGCCCGGTGGATCGGCGTACCACTGAAGAACCTGCTCGACGAGGCGGGCATCAAGAGCGGCTCGGACCAACTGGTCTCCCGCTCGGTCGATGGGATGACGATCGGCACGGCTACCGACTCTGCGATGGACACCGAGGACGCGATGATCGCGATTGGGATGAACGGCGAGCCACTCCCCGTGGACCACGGCTTCCCAGCGCGGATGATCGTGCCGGGCCTGTACGGATACGTGAGCGCCTGCAAGTGGATCGTCGAGATCGAGGTGACGACTTTCGATGCCTTCGACGCCTATTGGGTCGAGCGGGACTGGGACCGGGAGGCGCCGATCAAGGTGTTTTCGAGGATCGACACCCCGCAGGGCCTACGACCAGTCAGGTCGGGGCCGCGGATGTTGGCCGGGATCGCCTGGGCCCAGACCCGTGGCATCGCAAAGGTGGAGGTCAAGGTCGACAACGCGGACTGGGCCGAGGCTGAGCTTTCCCCCGAGGTCAACAAGAACATCTGGCGCCAATGGACCTATCCGGTGGACTTCAAGGCCGGCTCACACACGATCGTGGTGCGGGCGACCGATCAGGACGGTGAGTTGCAGCCCGAAGAGCGGGTGGACCCGTTCCCGAACGGAGCGACCGGTTGGCACAACATCGTGGCCTCGGTCAGCGATAGCGCCTAACAGCCTTCATCACGCCGGGTAACCTTGACCCGGCCGTCCGGACCAGCCCGGGTACTCGCCTCTACCAGGGACGAGGCCCGGGCTGTCTTTGTGTAGCAGTCGGATTCGTCACACGACATGCCTCTCGAGTCATCATCGTGACCTTATCGTGATGAACCGCTTTTCCATCCGGCCCGAACGCTCTGTGAAGGAACACCCCACCGACCCGCCGGCATAGAACTGGCGAAGGGAGCAATACCGTGAAGATCAAAACGACTCGCAGCATCCTGCTGGCAGCGGTCATGGGCGCCACACTGGCGCTGAGCGCCTGTAGCTCCGACGAGCCGACAGACTCCGCCAGCGATGCGGCGGCCACTGAGGAAGCCACCACCGAAGAGACCACCGAAGAGGCTCCTGCCGAAGAGGGTCCGTTCGGCGCTGCCTGCGCTGGCGTACCCACCTCCGGTGAGGGCAGTGTCGAGGGCATGGCCGACGACCCGGTCGCCACCGCGGCCAGCAACAACCCGCTCCTGTCCACGCTTGTCGCTGCGGTCACCGCTGCGAACCTGGGCGACACTCTGAACGGTGCTCCTGAGCTGACCGTCTTCGCTCCGTCCAACGACGCTTTCGCGGCCGTTGACCCAGCGGCGCTGGAGTCACTGCTGCTCCCGGAGAACGTGGATGCCCTCACCAGCATCCTGACCTACCACGTCATCGGCGAGCGCATTGCTCCTGAGGACTTGGCCGGCACCTTCGCCACGCTCAATGGCGCTGAGGTCACCGTCGACGGTAGTGGCGAGATGTTCACCACCAATGTCGGCGGCACCCCTGAGGCAAGCGTGGTCTGCGGCAACGTGCAGACCGCCAACGCCACCGTGTACATCATCGACCAGGTCATGATGCCCCCGGCTGCCTAAGCATTGCCGTACCCCGGCCAGCGTCGCCCTAGGCTTCGCCTGGCCGCTCCACCCAAAGCGCAGCGCGGGCGTCCCGGATATCCGGGGCGCCCGCGTTGTTTGTTACTGCACCGCCAGCGTTGCGGGTTGCCCGCCCAGGGGGACCGGCGGTTTCGACAAGAGTCCGAGCGCTTCGCGCGCTACTGCGCCGCCAGCGCTGCGGGTTGCCCGCCCAGGGGGACCGG